>NZ_VJZZ01000009.1:119792-301881 GCF_009659535.1 Aggregicoccus sp. 17bor-14 | reverse complement strand
GCGCGCGGAGGTTTTCGCGCAGCTGCCCTCCGCGCGGGAGCGCGAGAAACCCGCCGAGTACCTCATCGACGCTGTCCTCGCGGCCGCTTAGGGTGGCGTCCGACTGCGAAACTCGAACTTAGGGGCCTCTGCCTCGTCATTCCGCCTGGTTCGGCCATGCGGTCGATCTCCGCAGGTGCGGGCATCGCGCTCCAACGCAACCCGCGTCCGTCCTGGGGCGTGCTTGCGGCCGCATGCCAACCGCTCCTGTCCTACTCGTCAGCACGCAGGAACGGCTCGGGCTCGAGGCCCGCCTCCTCGATCGCCCGGGTCAGCGTCCGCATCCGGAAGCGGGCCCGATCGAGCCCCTCCCGCATCCGCTCGGGAGGCTCGGGCCAGGGAGGCGCAGACGTGTCGTGCGGGACCGGGACGAGCGCGTCCGCCTTGCACCAGTCGCTCGCGCTCTCGGCGCCGGCGCCGCTGCGCAGCTCCACCTGCACAGTGCGCTCTCGAGGGTTCGTCGCGGTGACGCGCACGAGGTGGCCTCCGAGGAGGACCGAGTCGCCCACCTTCACCGGCAAGGGAGGCCGGGCCGCGTCGATGGCCGCCTCGATCCGGTCCTGTGCAGCCTCCCAGCGTGCGAGCAGCTCGGGCTGGCCGGTGAAGTCGCACATGCGTCCGAGGGACGTCTTGAGGAGTGAGCCCGGCTGCGCGGCCTCGAGCGCCTGCTCGACGTCGGACAGCGCCTGCTCGAGCTCCGGGAAGCGAGCGCGGCGCTTCGAGTCGTTGCGGGCCCTGTAGAGCGCATGGCCGGCCTGCAGCAGGGCCTCGAGCCTTCGCACCTCTGCGCCTTCACCGAACACCGAGGACACCCGCCTTCGACGCTGGACGACGCCGAGCTGCGACTTCGCTTCGTCACTCATGCTGCGCTCCCGCGTTGGTTCGTGACCCTCCGGACCTGGGCGCCTGACAGAGCAAGGGCCCTCCTCCGGTCCCGAGTATCGAGCCTGGCCAGGAACATCCTGCCCCAGGTAGCAGCATTTCAGTCCGCGTCCGCCGTCACGCGGACGCCGCGCGCAGGGCTAGCGATGACGAAGTCCTCTTCGACCTTCAACGTTCCATTGAGTGAGCGCAGCCACAGCGAGTGCCAGGCACGCCAGCCCTCCGGCAACTGCCGCCGCAGCGCGGCAAGAACAGACAGCTTCGCTCAGCTCGTCGTCGAGCGCGCATGGTCCCTCGGAAAAACCGATCCCGGCATGCCGCTATAGTCGCTCATCAGAACCGCAACTGCCTCTCCACACCCCCACGAGCGGCTCCCTTCGCGAGGCGGCCTCGCGGTCGCGAGCGACTCGCCCTTCATGCCCCAACGCCGAAAGCCTGCGTCGCTCGAGAACCTCACCCGCCGCTGGCTTCGCGCGTGGGAGCGCTGCTGGGGCACGCCAGGGCTCACGTCCGCTATCCAGGTGGAGGAAAGCCCCCGTCTGCGGAGCACCATCGCGCGGGCCGCTCCGGCCAAGGCGACCATCCGACTCAGCCCCGAGCTGCGCGGCGCTTCACCGTCGCTCCTGCGTGAGGTCCTCTGCCACGAGGCCGCCCACATCGCGGCCTACCGTCTCCATGGGCCGGGCATCCGCCAGCATGGGCCCGAGTGGGCAGAGCTGATGGCGCGCGCAGGCTTCGCGCCGCGCCGCCGGCTCCCGACGCTCCCTCCGTCTCCACGAAAGGGGCCACCGGCCCTCTTCGAACATCGCTGCCCGGTATGCCAGGCCCGCCGCCTGGCTCGCCGGGCCATGTCCGCCTGGCGGTGTGCGAGCTGCGTCCAGCTCGGCCTGCCTGGCGCTCTCACCATCACCCGCCTCGCCCCACGAGCCGCCCGTGCCCCCTGATTGCCCCTTCTGCAGCCCTCGCGCCGAGCAAGTCTTCCACGAGGGCGAGCTCGTCCGCGGTCTGTGGGATGCGTTTCCGGTCTCTCCGGGACATGCCCTCCTCGTGACCCGCCGGCACGTCCCGACCTGGTTCGAGGCCACGGACGCGGAGCGCGCAGAGCTCACCGCAGCCACGCTGCTCGCGAGGCAGACCATCTTGCGGCACTACCCCGCCGAGGGCTTCAATCTCGGCGTCAACGCCGGCGAGGTTGCGGGCCAGACCGTCCCCCACCTCCACCTGCACGTCATCCCGCGGGTGCCCGGTGACGTTCCGGACCCGCGCGGCGGCGTCCGCCACGTCATCCCGGGCAAGGCCAACTACCTCGCGCCGGGTGCAGCAGGCCCACATCCGCGGCTCCTCACCCGCGGCGAGGAGGAGCCCCTGCTCGGCCACCTCCGCCTGGACATCGACCGCGCCCAGCAGCTCGACGTGGCCGTGGCCTTCGTCATGCCGAGCGGCGTCGAGCGCCTCTACTCCCACTTCCAGGACCTGCTCGCGCGAGGCGGCACGCTCCGGCTGGTGACGGGGGACTACCTCGGCATCACGGACCCGGGTGCCCTGCGCCGCCTGCTCGACCTGGGACTCGGGTACGCGCCCCAACAGCTCCAGCTCCGCGTCTTCTCCCGTGCAGGCACGAGCTTCCACCCCAAGGCCTACCTGTGCCGAGCCCACGGTGGCGAGGGCGTCGCGTACGTGGGCAGCTCCAACCTCTCGCGCTCGGCCCTCGAAGAGGGCGTGGAGTGGAACTACCGGATCGTCACCTCGCGCGACCGGGCCGGCTTCGGCCAGGCCGTGGAAGCCTTCGAGTCGCTCTTCCAGCACCCCTCCACCCAGGCGCTCGATGCGCAGTGGGTGGACCGATACGAAACGCGCCGCCGAACGGCCGTCGCCATGCCACCGGTCGTCGACGCCGAGATGGAGCGCGTGGAGCCGCCACCGCCGCCGAACGCTATCCAGAGGCGCGCGCTCGCCGCGCTGGAGGAGACGCGGGCCCGGGGCAACCGCGCAGGGCTCGTCGTGCTGGCCACGGGCCTAGGCAAGACGTGGCTCAGCGCCTTCGACTCGGACCGACCGGAGTTCCGGCGTGTGCTCTTCGTCGCCCACCGAGAAGAGATCCTCGACCAGGCGCTGAAGACCTTCCGCCGCATCCGCCCCAGCGCCCACTTCGGCCGCTACTCGGGCCAGGAGAAGGCACCGCGGGCAGATATCCTCTTCGCCTCCATCCAGACCCTGGGCCGCCAGGCGCACCTGGACCACTTCGACCCACGGGCCTTCGACTACATCGTGGTGGACGAGTTCCACCACGCGTCCGCGAAGACCTACCGCCGGCTCCTCGAGCACTTCGAGCCCGCCTTTCTCCTCGGCCTCACGGCAACCCCGGAGCGAAGTGATGGTGGAGACCTCCTCCAGCTGTGCGGAGAAAACCTCGTCTTCCGTTGCGACCTGGTGGATGGCATCCGGCGAGAGCTGCTCTGCCCCTTCCACTACTTCGGCGTCCCGGATGAGGTGGACTACCGGAACATTCCCTGGCGCAGCACCCGCTTTGACGAGGAGGCGCTCACCTCCGCCGTCGCCACTCAGGCGCGTGCCCAGAACATCCTCGAGCAGTGGCGCAGCCGAGGCGGGGCGCGGACCCTGGGGTTCTGCGTCTCCCAGCGGCACGCGGACTTCATGCGGGACTACTTCAAGGAGCGCGGAGTCCGCTGTGCAGCCGTGCACTCGGGGCCGACCTCAGCGCCGCGCGCCTCGTCGCTCGAGCGGCTCGCAGCAGGCGAGCTCCAAGTCGTCTTCGCCGTCGACATGTTCAACGAGGGCGTGGACCTCCCGGCCATCGACACGGTGATGATGCTGCGGCCCACGGAGTCGCAGATCCTCTGGCTCCAGCAGTTCGGCCGAGGCCTGCGCCGCTCCGAGGGGAAGTCGCACCTCACGGTCATCGACTACATCGGCAACCACCGCACCTTCCTCCTCAAGCCGCGAGCGCTCCTGGGGCTCCCCACCGGGAACGATCGCGAGCTGAGCGCCGCGCTCGAGCGACTGCAGCATGGGGAGTGGGAGCTCCCGCCGGGCTGCGAGGCCACCTACGAGCTGAAGGCCTTGGACCTCTTGCGAGGCCTGTTGCGCCTGCCGAAGGCCGGCGACGCGCTACGCACGTACTACGAGGACTTCCGCGAGCGACACGGCGAGCGCCCCACGGCCACCGAGGCCCACCATGACGGCTACGCGCCGCGCTCGGCGCGGAAGAGCTACGGCTCCTGGCTCGGCTTCGTGCGCGCGATGGGAGACCTCAGCCCCGCGGCCCAGGCAGCGCTAGAGACGGCCTCGGGCTTCCTGGATGCGCTCGAGGTCACGCAGATGACCAAGAGCTACAAGATGCTCGTCGTGCAGGCCCTGCTGAACCGGGACGCCCTGCCCGGCACGCTGGCCATCGAGGAGCTCGTCAGCGAAGTGCGACGACTCGCCGAGCGCAGCGCGCAGCTACGCGCGGACGTGGGGGACGCACTCCAGAGCCCCTCGGCCCTGCGCACGCTCCTCGAGCGTAACCCCATCGACGCGTGGACGGGTGCGAAGGGAACCGGTGGGAGGGCCTACTTCGCCTACGACGGGAGCACCCTTCGCTCGACCGTCGACGTCTCGGAAGACGCGCGGCCCGAACTCCAGGGCCTCGCGCGAGAGCTTGTCGACTGGAGGCTTGCGGAGTACCTGGGACGCGAGGGAGTGGAGCAAGCCGCAGAAGGATTCATGGTCAAGGTGAACCAGTCGGGAGGGCGCCCCATCCTGTTCCCTCTCGAGCGGGACAAGGTGCAGGGTATTCCCGAAGGCTGGACGAAGGTTGAGGTCGACGGGAACACGTACGACGCGAACTTCGTGAAGGTTGCGCTCAACGTGGTGCGCAAGCCCGGGGAGGAGCAGAACGAGCTGCCGGCAATCCTGAGAACCTGGTTCGGCCCCGATGCAGGACAGCCGGGAACGAACCACCTCGTGGCCTGTGAACCCGCTGGAGAGGGCTACCGGCTCAAGCCCGTCGGAAAGCAGCGCGAGGTCACGCTCGAACCCTGGCGTGAGTACTCCCGCGAGCAGATCCCTGCCCTCTTCGGCCTCCAATTCTCGGAGGCCATTTGGAACTCGGGCTTCGTCGCAACGGAGAAACACCTCTTCCTGCTGGTGACACTGGAGAAGGGCGCGATGACCGAGAACTTCAAGTACTCCGACAGGTTTCTCGATCCGCTTGCGTTCCAATGGCAAAGCCAGAATCGCACCGCAAAAGACAGCAAACACGGCCGAGCGCTAAAAAACCACGTCGCGAGCGGCGTTCAGGTCCAGCTTTTCGTCCGAGCCCAGAAGAAGCGGACGTCGGGAAGCGCCGCCCCGTTCATTTACTGCGGCCCGGTCACGTTCGCCTCCTGGCAGGGAGAGAAGCCCATTACGATTCACTGGGCCCTGAGCGAACCGGTTCCGCACCGGCTAGGGGACGTGCTTCGCGTTCCGCGCGGCGGATAGCTGCAAACGAGACTAAGCCCACTAATCCACATTGGATTGCCGAGCTCGGTGGCGACGGCGGGAGGCAAAGCCGCAGAGCTGTTCCCCGAAATGCGAGTTAGGCCGCGCACTCACCGCACAAGCTACTGAAATGACTGCGTTCGCGGACAAGTCACCCAGTGTGCTGTGCCCGCCTCCGCGTCATCAAGTGATGGTTGCGTCCGAGTGAGCGGAGCCCTAGGTAGCATCGATCGCTCTTAACATCGCGTGGGGACATCGCACCTCGCCCCCGGGGTAGCTACAGGACGCCGCCCGCCGGGGCAGGACGCGGTGCCTTCGGGCACCACTTCTGAACCGCCCGTTTGTTGACGAATGCTGCGGACGCGCTGAATGTCAGGCCGGTGGACTACGGTGCGTACGTTGAAGTAGGGGATCGAGCGGAGGGTGCGTGAGGCAAACGAAGCCAAGTTTGACGGCCGTTGAAATTTGTGCAGGGGCTGGCGGACAAGCACTCGGCCTAGACCTTGCGGGCTTTGGACACGCAGCGGCCGTTGAAATTGATAGGGATGCGTGTGCGACGCTCCGGCTGAACAGACCTCAGTGGCGGGTCTTTGAAGAAGATCTGCGTTGCTTTTCTGGTCGGCATCTCAAGGGCATCGACCTCCTTGCAGGGGGGGTCCCCTGTCCTCCTTTCTCGATCGCGGGAAAGCAGCTTGGTGCGGATGACGAGCGTGACCTCTTTCCCGAGGCCATTCGGCTCGTGAAGGAAACACGGCCATCTGCGGTGCTTCTTGAAAATGTTCGGGGCCTCGCCTCCGACAAGTTCACCGGCTACCGTGATGGAATCCTCCGCCAGCTGTCGGCCCTTGGCTATGAGTCGTCGTGGCAACTTCTCAATGCCTCTGACTACGGCGTGCCACAGCTCCGTCCTCGATTCTTGCTGGTCGCGCTTCGGGCGCATATTGCGCCGTACTTCAAGTGGCCCCAGCCGGTTAAGACGACGCCGACGGTGGGACAAGTGCTCGCTGACCTAATGTCTCAGCATGGATGGAGTGGCGCCAACGGCTGGGTCGCGCGCGCGAACAAGATTGCGCCAACTATCGTAGGAGGATCGAAGAAGCATGGTGGACCAGACCTCGGTCCGACGCGTGCGCGTGCGCAGTGGAAGGAACTAGGGGTCGACGGACTGGGTATCGCGAACGAAGGACCTGGTCGCGATTTTCCAATCGATGGATTGCCGAAGCTCACGGTCCGGATGGTTGCCCGAATCCAGGGCTTCCCCGATTCGTGGATCTTTTCAGGGAAAAAGACGGCGGCGTACCGTCAAGTAGGCAATGCCTTTCCTCCTCCGGTTGCCCAGGCTGTCGGCCGGGCGATTCGCGCTGCTATTCATAAGGCGCCATCGGACAAGTCCCGCGTGGCACTTAAAATGCCCACCCAACTGCTGCTCACCCAGGACGAACGAATTGCCGTTTAAGTAGAATGGACTTGCTCTCGAAAGAGGCTCGTAGCGAAAACATGCGGAGGATCCGGTCTCGCGATACGAGACCGGAACTGCTCGTGCGGCGCGCACTTCACCGCCTGGGCTTCCGATTCAGGCTTAGTGAGCAGAGGCTTCCTGGCCGTCCTGACATCGTTCTTCCGCGCTGGCAGACGGTCGTATTCGTCCACGGCTGCTACTGGCATCAGCACAGTCGTTGCGTCGATGGGCACGTGCCAAAGACGAAGCGAGGGTATTGGGTACCGAAGCTTGAGCGGAACGTTGAACGCGACAAAGAGAACCGCCACGCACTCCGCCAACTTGGGTACAAGGTTTTCGTAGTTTGGGAGTGTGAAGCTCTCCGTCCAACTACACTTGCTGCTCGCTTAGGTGTAATCAGCGAGAGAATCCGCGGCGGAGCCGCTTAAGTATGTCTGTCGGCGCGGGGAAGTAGTGGAGCGTCCACCTTTTGTGGATCGTGCTCGGCGGCAAGACGCCACCACTTTTGGCCGATTTCCACCGCACCCTGAGCCCCACGCTCTGCGAGGACGAGTCGAGCTGACACGAATTCTCCTTTGTGCGGAGTTGGAAGGCCTAGGCCCCTGGTCAACGCCTCGTGCTCGTGACCAAATATCACGATACCCAGTGGACGTAACTTCTCCCGGGCACCGCCGTTCTCACGAACGCGTTTGAGAAAGTCATCCTGCTGCGCCGCGGTCGCGACGGCCCCCCTCCCAACAATTCGCCGCTGCGCGTGAATGAAAAGTTTATTGACGCGTTTCTGGCCGGAAATTGCAGGATTCAAAATATCCTTCACCTGCTCCTCCCGTAGTCCGAGATAGACATTCGGCGGAAGGGGGGCGTGGTCGAATAGCCACTTAACCGCTGTCTGACCGGCTCGAGAGAGCGTCCTCTTGCCGTCGCGGTTCTGGCTGTCGGATAGGAGCGTTGGCGACGCACGGACCAACCCGAGCGACCACTTAGCTTCCGCGTCGCTTGCCCACACGACCATGCACAAGTGGCCAACAGCTTCCGGGGGAATCATCCATCCAAAGATTGACTGCGAGAACTTACAGTCAACCTCGACGCCGGCAATTTTGAAATCGAGCACATCTCCGTCAACGAATTGCATCGCCCGCTGCAGGTTAATCTCTACCATGGTGCCAGCGTGGGTCTTCTCGGTTTTAAATAGCTGCTCCCAACGGTATCGGCCCGTGTGCTGACCATCGAGAAGCTGGTCGATGGTGTCGCGCAGGACCCACCCAATAGCATTTTGGGTGACGCTAGCGTTCTCCCCGAGGAGCGCCTTTTCAACCGCCTCTAGCTCTAGGTCGCGATTAGCCATGGAGCCGATCAGCGCAGGATCCCGAAAGAGATCAAGCTCGATCCTGGCTCGTCGCCCGTCACAATCGAAAACTTGCTGTTGATCTGGGCCGAGCTGCGAGTCCAGATCGCCGCATGACCCGTCAACGCACCAATTCAGTCATCGGTTCGCGAGGCAAACAGCTCAAGAACGCAATCCTTGGTTTGCTCAAGGGCGTCGGCAACCGAGGGGCAACCATTCACGACATCCGCAGTCGATTGCGCGTCGGCGCCCAGCAACATGTCGACCGTCGCCTGCGTGAGCTCGATGCGAGCCACACGATTGAGCGCCGACGAGAAGGCCGCAATACATTCTACGTCTACAAAGGCGTTCGCCGCAAAAGGCTGAACTCCTCGGCAATTTCCAAATCACTTCGCGCCGAAGTGCTTCATGCACACGGCCGACAATGTCAAATGTGCGGGAGGTCTCCGGCCAAAGACAAGGTTCGACTCCACATCGACCATCGCATTCCCCGCGCATGGGGCGGGAAGACGGTTTTCGAAAACCTGGAGCCACTGTGCTCTGCGTGCAACGAGGGGAAAAAGAATCTCTTCAAAACACTAACATCAAAACAGATGCGGGAAATCCTGGCCACCAAGAGCGTTCACGAGCGGCTGGCGCGAGCCCTTCATGCGACACCAGGAAAGCCGGTACCTGCTCGCTTCCTGATGCTGGTTGCCAATTCCGGAACTGTGCAAGACGATTGGCAGAAGCGCCTTCGAGAGCTTCGCTACATAGGCCTAAAGATTACCGTCAGCCGACACAAGACTCCCGAGGGCCATGTGACCACCGATTACACATTGACAAACTGGGTAAGGTTGCCATCCGACACAAGTGAGCGTATTCGGAGGATCGAACGTTCGAGAGCGGCGCGACGAACTCCTCAGTAAGCGCCATTTACGCGTCTCCCCATCTCGGCGTCCCTAATTGCGCGCCTCTTACGGTGGCGGCGATAAAGTAGTTGGCTTCGCGCTTTGGTGGCCCTGACATCTAGCAGCAACCTAAACGCCCCGGGCTCGATTGTTCGACGAGATTAGCGATCCAGTCCTTTAGACACAGCGCACTTTGTTACACTGGGGCCGCAACCAGGCATTGCTCGGGTCATTGGGCTCGAACGCGGCTCGCCTTCCCCCTTGTGGCACCACGCGGGCGGAGTTCGAGGCGTAATGGCCCGGGGCGATGACACCACCCCCAGCCCCCATAGTCTCAACCTCGCGGGAAACCTGGTTAAAGATGCTCCTCGGCGCTCTCCATGATAAGAACCGGGCGCCGTCGGGTGTGGCGACGGTCTTAATACCTAGATTAGGAGGAGCAGATGGTTCCTCAGGTCTTTCTGTCCCTGTCGGGGTACGACGACGCCTTTGTGGAGAAGGTTTGGCGACGCCTCCCTGAAGGCCTTGCCCTTTTTTACAAGAAAAGCTTTGCGAACGGACAGAAACTCTTGGATGCCATGGAGGAGGGCGTAGACCGCTCGTCGGTATTTGTCCTCTTCGCCTCGAAACATTCAATTGACTCATGTTGGGTAGGCTTTGAGGTTGACCAGGCTAGGCTTGCGAAGATCCAGCGTCCTAATCTGAGGGTCCTAGTTTTTCCGCTATCTGCAGACATTACGTCCGCGGTGCTTCCCACCTGGATGCGACAATACTGGGTGTCGAGAGCAGGCTGGAATCCGCAGGATATTGCCAGATATGTGCGACATATCTTGACCTCCCCGCCGATCGCGCCTTCGTCCCTGTCTGCACGGGTATTTGGTCGCGGCCAGCATTTGGACATGGCCAACCAGCGCCTGATGACCGCGGTGGCAGAGACGCATGCGACCCCCAACGTCCTCGTATTCACGGGCGTCAATGGGATCGGCCGCCGAACGTTTGCCCGTTACCTACTGGAACAGTCGTTGCCAGCGTTGCCGGAGCTGCGGTTTGGACCAGAACTTCTTCTGCCTCAATTCGCTGACCTCGCCGATCTTTACAGGGGGCTCAGGGAGCAGATTGATCCAAACTTTTCGCTTCAGACGTTCGAGCGCGACCTGCCCGTGTTCCAGAACATGAGCTTGCCTGAACAAGTCGAAGAGGTTGCCAACTCGATTGCATACTTTGGGGAGTTGGGGCAGGCCGTTTTTGCAGTAACAGGGAGTGGCTTGTTTGAGGATCGAGGGAACCCCAAGCCTTGGGTGAGGCCCTTGTTCAACGCGTTGGCCACGCGCTCACAGGCCAAGCTCTGCATCGTTGCGCACAGACAGTTCCGTGAGGAGGAGCTCCGGAGCCATAGAAATGTGTTCCAACTCTACGTGCCGCCGCTCAAGGATCCGGATATCCGCGCACTTATAACATTCGCTTCCGGAGCATTCGGGTTGAAGCCGCTGTCTCCTAGCGACAACTTGGTAAGTGCGATTGGCGGTCATCCCGACATCGCCAAAGCCGCTGTCCGTTTGATCGCTCAGCGAGGAGAGCACATTCTAGAGAAGAGCCCAAACATCCTTTTTAGCGTTCAAGATGAGATTTTGAGCGAAAACCTCGACGTGGAAGCACTAAGTGAAGTTCAACAAGAAGTGCTATGCATGTTAAGTTGGGTACCCCGTCTGAGCGGACGCATTTTGGAACGCGTCGTAATGGCTCGCCACAAGACATCAGGGCCTGACTTTGCCGAGTCAATCGACAACCTAATTCTTGGATGTCTCGTCCTCGTGGCCGGAAGCGGCTTTGCAATTTCCTCCGCGATACGCGAAATGTTTCGCCGCAGATATGGATATGGGCCCTCCGGTCTAATTAAGGAGTTCTCAGCAGCCCTGAGCGACGAATGGAGACAGTCAGTTGAAAACAGCGAATTCAGGAGCGAGCTCTTTGATGCATTTGTATTCATGCATGCTCTGGAGGGAAAGTCTCTCCCCGATGAACTGCAGAATTTGCTGCTCCCATCAACGCTTCAAGAAGTAATCAGGGAAACATACGCGCGAGGACGCGATGACGCCGAAGCGCTTCGTCGCGTAGTGGCCTGGGGTAGTATCGCGCAGAAGATGAAGCTAGATGAGACTGTGCGCGAGGAAATCCTTTCCTCGGTCGTGCGCGCCCACATCCGGCTCGGAGAGTATGCCGCAGCCGAGCAATTTATGAAGCTGTTCGACAAAAACGGATACAGGTCGGCCCCGTTTTTGCGCGGGTTTTCGCTAAGACGCCAAGATAAGCACCGCGACGCGCTTCCATTTCTTTGAGAGGCGCTCGCCACAAAGAAATACGAACGCTCAGCCGTCCAAGAGCTCGCAACTTGCTACCAAAAGCTGGGCATGTGGCGCGAACTTACGGAACTGGTAGATGACTACAAGGATCTGATTGATGATAGCGCCTCACTTCTCGACTTCAGAGCTGGGATGCTCATCGCGGCGGGACGGATTGGGGACGCAGAGGCTACCATTCGCAGGTTGCAGTCCCTCCCCCAGGACGAAGGACGATCCACGATTCGGCAAGCGCAAATCTTGATTCAGCGCGATCACAGCTTCTCCCAGGCCGAGAAGCTCCTCTCAAAGCTTATCACAAGCGGAATTGGGAGCCCGGTCGAAATCAGGCGATGGCGCGCACTCGCGGCGGCGTACGCTGGGAATCACGCACTCGCTCGACAGGACGTTGAGTTCATCCGTTCCCGAGCAGGGCGGCAGCCAACAGCTCAGCGCCTAGACGTGCATCTCGCTTTAGCGCAGTCAGATTATGACGGCGCCGAGAGAGCCCTCGCGCAACTCGGCCGACGCTCAGTCCACGACGAACTGCTGCGGGCCAGAATTTTGGAGCGGCGTGCTGCAGACGTGCGCACGGCGCTCGCAGATAGAGAGCCGCTTCGAAGTGAGGCCGCGGTATTGAGGGCGAAGAATCGACAGGCCACAGAGTTTGACTTTGACTAACAAAGCCCAAGCTGGCTGTCCCAGAGGTTTATGAGAGCATCTTTTGCCTGCTTCGCCACACCGTTGAGACCGCCGCGTACGTCCCACGACGTGGTAGAGGCTCGAGACAATTGGGCGAGATAGCATAAGCCCAGCAACCCCTTCGGGTTGCTGGGCTTCACAGTCTCACAGTGGAGGCGGCGGGAATCGAACCCGCGTCCGAAAGCCTTCCATCTTTCGACCCTACGTGCGTAGTCCGTGGTTTGATTTAGGCGTCGCAGACTCCCACGGACGGGATGCTGCGGGCCGGTCCCTGAAAAGTCTCGCCAGCCGGGTTCAGGGCGCCCCGGTCAGCCAGCCTGCATTATGACGGTCCTTCTGAGCCCACAGGCCGAGACCCAGGGGACCGCACTCTTAACGCTGGTTAAGCAGCGAGAGCGAGCTCAACGTTGTCGTTGGCTTTTGTGTTTTTGCCGGTCGGTTTAACGAGTCATCCAGCAAGCTCGGCACGCGTCTCAGACTTCAATGCCCCCGTCGAAGCCAGGTCGCCCCCGGTTCGAAAGTGGTGCTTCGTGATGCTGCAGAGACAGTAACCGCTGAGAAGCACACGTCAATCCCCCTTTGTGCTGGACCCCTACAGGGGCTCGCCTAGGGTGCGCCGCGCTGGCCTCTCTCTCGACGGAGTCCCAACCGCATGCGACGACTGCTGCCTCCCGTCCTCGCGCTCCTGCTCGCCCTCCTGGCCCCCGTGGCCTCGGCCCAGCAGGCAGGCGCCCCCTCGCCCTTCTTCCCCTACCCCATGAAGACCGAGCGGCTGCCCAACGGCCTCACGGTCGTGCGGGTGCCCTTCAAGTCTCCGGGCCTGGTCGCCTACTACACCGTGGTCCGCGTGGGCTCGCGCAACGAGGTGGAGCCGGGCAAGACGGGCTTCGCGCACTTCTTCGAGCACATGATGTTCAAGGGCACGAAGGCGCACCCCGAGGGCTCGCGCGAGAAGGTCATCAGCAAGTACGGCTACGACGACAACGCCTTCACCACGGATGACGTCACCGTGTATCACTCGTTCGGGCCCTCGGCGGGCCTGGGTGAGCTCATCCCCATCGAGGCGGACCGCTTCGCGAACCTCGAGTACTCGGAGCCGTCGTTCCAGACCGAGGCCCTCGCGGTGCTGGGCGAGTACCACAAGAACGCGGCGGCACCGTTCCTCAAGATGGAGGAGGCGCTCAACGCGACGGCCTTCAAGAAGCACACGTACCAGCACACCACGCTCGGCTTCTACGCGGACGTGAAGGCGATGCCCCAGCAGTACCAGTACTCCAAGTCCTTCTTCGAGCGCTGGTACACGCCGGACAACACGATGGTCTTCATCGTCGGCGACTTCGACGACGCGAAGGTGATGGACCTGGTGCGCCAGAGCTACTCCTCCTGGAACCGCAAGGTGGCCTCCGTGAAGGTCCCCGCGGAGCCGCCACAGCGCGAGCAGCGCAGCGTGGAGGTGCCCTGGCCGCAGCCCACGCAGCCGCGCACGGTGTTCGCGTGGCACACGCCCGCGGCGAGCCTCAACACGCAGGACGCGGCGATCCAGAGCGTGCTGCAGGCCTACTTGGTTGGCCCCACGAGCCCGCTGTACCGCACGCTGGTGCTGGAGAAGCAGCTCGCCGAGAGCATCGGCAGCGACTGGGGCATCCACCGCGACCCGCACCTCTTCACCCTCACCGCGACGCTCAAGGACGAGAAGGGGCGCGACGCGGTGGAGGAGGCCTTCGGGCAGGCGGTGCGCGACCTCGCCACGGGGCGCGTGGATGCGGCCCGGGTGAATGCCATCAAGAGCAACCTGCGCTACGGGCAGCTGATGGGCCTGGAGACGGCGAACGACGTGGGCGTGGCGCTCGCGTACTACGCGGGCGTGTACGGCGCGCCGGACGCCTTCGCGCGCCACCAGCAGGCGCTGAGCCAGGTGAAGCCCCAGCAGCTCATCGAGTTCGCCAAGCGGTACATGCCCGCCGCGAACCGCACCATCCTCTCGCTCACCCAGGCGCCCGCCGCCGCCAAGAAGGGGGAGAAGTAGCCATGACCTTGCGCACCTCGACCCTGCTCCTCGCGCTCGGCCTCTCCGCCTGCGCCTCCTCCCCCAAGCCCGCGCCCGAGGCTCCCTCGGCCCCCGAGCCCCAGACCACTGCGGTCACGCAGCCCACGCCGGCGCCCGAGGCCGGCCCGCGCACCGTGCCGGCGAAGCCCCTGCTCAAGCCCGAGCCCCTGCACCTCGTGGTGCAGCCCAACCCCGACTCCCCCATCGTCTCCTTCCGGCTCGTCTTCCACTCGGGCTCGGTGGACGACCCCAAGGGGCTCGAGGGGCTGACCTCGCTCACCGCGGACGTGCTCGCGGAGGGCGGCACCGAGAAGCTCAGCAGCGCGCAGCTGCTCGAGGCCCTGTTCCCCATGGCCGCGGAGCTCCGGACCTTCACCGACAAGGAGTTCACGGTCTTCGAAGGCCGCGTGCACAAGGACTTCCTCGGCCGCTTCCTGGACATCTTCACCGACGTGCTGCTCGCGCCCCGCTACGACCCGCGCGAGTTCGAGCGCCTGCGCGCGAATGCGCTCTCCACGGTGAAGAACACCCTGCGCAGCGCGGACGACGAGACGCTGGGCAAGGTCGCGCTCGAGAGCATGCTCTTCGAGGGCCACCCCTACGCGCACTTCGTCGGCGGCACGGTGCAGGGCCTGCAGCGCATTACCCTGGGCGACGTGAAGGCCCAGGCCTCGCGCGTCTTCACGCAGGATCGCCTCGTGGTGGGGCTCGCGGGCGCGGTGGACGAGAGCCTGCAGAACACGGTGCTCGAGCGGCTGCGCAAGCTGCCGCCCACGGGCGCTCCCGCGGTGGAGCTCCCGGCCGTCACCGTGAAGCCCGGCCAGGCGCTCATCGTGGAGAAGCCCGCGCTCTCCACCGCCATCTCCATGGGCTACGTGACGCCGCTGCGCCGCGACGACCCGGACTTCTTCGCGGTGGCCTTCGCGCTGAGCTACCTCGGCGAGCACCGCCAGACCGGCGGCGTGCTCTTCAACGAGCTGCGCGAGAAGCGCGGCCTCAACTACGGCGACTACGCCTACGCCGAGCACTTCATCCAGGAGCCGGGCACCACGTACAACCGCACGAACCTCGCGCACACGCAGCAGGACATCCAGCTGTGGATTCGCCCCGTCGTGCCGGCCAACGCCGTCTTCGCCACCCGCGGCGCCGTGTACTTCCTGCAGAAGCTCGTGGACGAGGGCATCCCCCAGGACAAGTTCGAGCTCAGCCGCGGCTTCCTCGGCGGCTACGCGCGCCTGTGGGAGCAGACGGATCAGCGCCGCCTCGGCTTCGCCATCGACAACCTGTTCTACGGCACGCCGAACTTCCTCGAGAAGTACCGCGCCGCGCTCAAAGGCATGAGCCCCGAGTCCGTGCACGCCGCGGTGAAGCGCCACCTGCGCCCCGAGCTGCTCAACTTCGCCTTCGTGACGCAGGACGCGCAGGGCCTGAGCGAGACGCTGAAGGGCGGGGTCGCGACCCCGATTCAGTACGCGAGCCAGAAGGCTCCGGAGCTCCTGGAGGTCGACAAGGCCATCAGCACGTTGCACCTGCCCATCCACGCGGACGAGGTGAAGATCGTGCCCGCGTCGGACGTGATGGAGAAGTAGCGCCGCACTGAAATCTCAGTGGCTCCCGGGCCGGGCTTTTCTTGGGCCCCTCGGGAGCCACGGCTATAAGCGACGGACTCTGTATGCGCTGGGGGGCGATTTACCGGGCCTCTCGGCGCCTCCTCCCCGAGGAACGTCCGTGCGCGCTCTCCCCCTCGCAGCCCTCCTGCTCGCCGCAGCGCCCCCCGCGCTCGCTCAGGATGCGGCCGCACAGAACCCCGCCTTCCGCCGCGGCTTCGATGCCGTGCCCCAGAAGCTCACCCCCGCCCAGGACAGCGGCCTCGCGCTCGAGGGCGCGCGCTCGCCGGGACAGGGCAGCTACCTGGGCTCGCTGCTCTTCGACTACAACGACGAGATCCTCTCGCTGAAGCTGGGCGACGAGAAGATCGGGGACCTGATTCCCTATCGGCTCGATGCCCACGCGATGTTCGCGTACCAGGTGCTCGATAGGCTCGAGCTCGCGGTGGACCTGCCGTTCACGCTCGCGCAGGGGGACAACTTCAACCTGCTGGAGGCGCAGCTGCCCGGGTTCCCGGGGGCCGCGGGTGTGGACAGCGCGGGCTTCGGCGACGTGCGCGTGCTGCCGCGCCTCTTCCTGCTGAACCCCGAGAGCGCGCCCATCGGCCTCGCGCTCACCACCGAGGTCCGGCTGCCCACGGGCACGGGCGACAGCTTCCTCGGCGAGAGCGGCGTGCTCTTCGCCCCGCGCTTCGCGGTGGAGCGCTCGATTGGACCGGTGCGGCTCATCGGCAACGTGGGCTACCGCATCCGCAAGGACACGCAGTACCTGAACCTGCTCGTCGGGGATGAGTTCACCCTCGGCGGCGGCGGCACGGTGTCCCTGCCCAGCTTCTGGAAGTTCACCGAGGTGAAGGCGCTCGCCGAGATGCACCTGGCCACGCCGTCCTCGAGCCCCTTCAACTTCAAGGAGGCGGACTCGCTCAAGACCCCCTGGGAGGTCATGGGCGGCGTGCGCGCTCAGGTCGCGGGCCCCTGGGGCGTGCAGCTCGGCGTGGGCAAGGGCGTGAGCACCGAGAGCGGCTACGGACGCGAGGCGTTCCGCGTCTTCGCCTCGTTGCGCTACGAGGTCCCGGGCAAGGACCAGGACGGCGACGGCATCCCGGACGTGCGCGACGCCTGCATGGGCGAGCCCGAGGACAAGGACGGCTACAAGGACGGCGACGGCTGCCCCGACCCGGACAACGACGGCGACGGCGTGCTCGACGGCGTGGACAAGTGCCCCCTCGTGCCGGGCCTCGCCGAGTACGACGGCTGCCCGGACGCGGATGGCGACGAGATTCCCGACGACGAGGACCACTGCCCGCAGGAGGCGGGGCCGCCGGAGAACGACGGCTGCCCCGAGCAGGAGCCCCAGGCCGTGACGGTCGAGTCCGACCGCATCAAGATCAACGGCAACATCCAGTTCGAGACCGGCTCCGCGAAGATCCAGCAGCAGTCCTACAAGCTGCTCGACGAGGTCGCCGTGGTGCTCAAGGCGAACCCCACGCTGGGCCCCGTGATGATCGAGGGACACACGGACAACAAGGGCTCGCGCGCCCTCAACACGAGCCTGTCCAAGCGCCGCGCGCGCAGCGTGCTGGAGTACCTCGTGAGCAAGGGGATTGCCGCGAACCGGCTGCGCTCCGAGGGCTATGGGTTCGACCGTCCGGTGGCCTCGAACGACACCGCGCTCGGCCGCGCGAAGAACCGCCGCGTGGACTTCAAGCTCGTGCGCGACACGGTGGAGGGGCCGGAGCGCACGGTGCCTGCGGACCCCACGGGTCGTCCGGATGGGAGCAAGGAGCCCGAGCCGACGCCGAATCCCCAGCAGGGAAAGAGCGCGACGCCGACGCCGAAGGAGGAGCTGCCCGAGCCGGCGCCGCTGACGCCGGCGAAGCCCGCGGCGCCCGTGCAGGCTCCGGCGAAGCCGGCTGCGAAGCCTGCGGCTCCGGCGAAGAAGAGCGCCACGCCGGCGAAGAAGCCTGCTCCGGCCAAGGCGCCCGCGAAGCCGAAGGCCGCGGCGCCGGCGAAGGCTCCTGCGACCGATGGGGGCGTGAAGCAGTAGCGGGTCCGCGGTCGGGAACCCGGCTCCCTCACCGTTTCCCTCTCCCAGGGGAGAGGGGACGGCTTCGTCCGGGTCCTCCCTCTCCCCCTGGGAGAGGGCCGGGGTGAGGGAAGTTCGCCCTACCGCGTCCCTGCGCGCCCTACCCCGCCGCGCTACTGCTTCTTCAGCGCGGTCTCGATGTTCCGGCGCATCTCGTCCTCGTCCATCATCCCGCGGTGGACGTTGAGCACCTTGCCGTCGCGGTCGAGGAAGTAGAGCGTGGGCAGCGCCTCCACCTTGAACTCCTGCGCGATCGCATCGCCGCCGTACACGATGTACGGGGCGAGCTCGGGCCGCTCGCTGCGCAGGTAGTGCCCGACGAGCTCCTCGGCGACGTCGTCCTCGTCCTGGCTCACGGCGACGAAGGCGAGCCCCTGGGCCTCGTACTCGCGCGCGAGCTTGATGAGCGTAGGCATCTCCGCCTTGCACGGCGGGCACCACGTCGCCCAGAAGTCGAGCATCACCACCTGGCCCTTCAGATCGGACAGGGCCATGGTCCCACCGCCGTGGCGGCGCAGCTGGAGTGCGGGCGCGGCGCTCGCCTGCGGCGGCACCGCCCCCACCTTGTTCGCCTCCATCATGGCGAGCGACACCATCCCCACGACCAGCACCAGGCCCACCACCCACCAGATGATCTTGCCGCCGCGCCCCTTGGGCGCCGGGGGCGGACTGCCCACAGCCTCACTCGTCACGTCGCCGCTCCTCTCGTGCCTTCAATCCCTGGTGCACCCGGCCCAGTCCCCACCGCACCGCGCCGCGCACCCGCGGCCGCGCCCGCACCCACTCCGCCACCCCGGGGCCGAGCTCGTAATACCCCCGGATGAACAGCCGCCCCGCCGCGTGCTTCCGGAGCACGTCGTCGCGAAACGCGCGGAAGGCCACCAGCTCCGGTGCGCCCTCGCCGAACGCAACAGTTGCTACGAAGCAGCTCGACGCCGGTGACATCCACATCACGCGGCTGGTGGTCAGGTTCACCACGGCCTTCAGCTCGCGCTTCTCCGTGTACAGGAACACGAGCAAGTCATTCCGTGCCGCGGGGAACTGCTGGCCGCTGGCCTCCTCGAAGTCGACGCGGGCCGCGCCCCCACTTCCCACCTCCTTCACGGTGAAGAGGTAGCGCCGCGAGCTGCGCTTCTCCTCCACCTCCAGGCCGGTGAGCTCGCCGAAGAAGCCGACGAAGGGCTGCCGGCAGTGCGGGCAGGTGAACTGGTGCGTGGGGTGCAGCGGGGAGAAGCCGAACTCGTCGATGCGCTTGCACCCGGTGTTCGGGCACACGAGCTTCACGCGGACCACGGGGTTCGTGTGCGGATCGAAGCGCGAGCGCCCCGAGCTCTTGTCGAACACGGGCGGCAGCTCTCCGCCGCGAGAGAGCAGCGCACGCGTCTTGTGCGCCGCGCGCTCGAGCTCCTGCGCGCGCCGCCACTGCACCTCGGCCTGCTCGAGCCTCCCCGCGGCCGTGTGGCACAGCGCGGCCCCGTGCGCTTCCAGGGCCTCCAGGTGCGGCATCGCCTGGGCCTGCGCCTCGGGCACGCGCACGAGCGCGAGGCCCTGGGCGAGCACGCGCTCCACCTCGGGCAGCAGGCCCTCTGCGGCCTTGCGCGCGGGGTCCTCGGAGGAGCGGCGGTAGAGCGGGGGCTCGGGGATCTTCGCGTACAGCGCGG
Organism: Aggregicoccus sp. 17bor-14; assembly: GCF_009659535.1. NCBI lineage: Bacteria > Pseudomonadati > Myxococcota > Myxococcia > Myxococcales > Myxococcaceae > Aggregicoccus > Aggregicoccus sp. 17bor-14. The sequence goes on along the minus strand of NZ_VJZZ01000009.1, from coordinate 282,342 downwards.
CGGCCTCGGCGCGCAGCCGCTCGAGCGCGGCCTCGAGCGCTGGGGGCGAGCGGGGCACGTCGATGGCGGCGGAGCGGGCCTGGGCGGCCTGGATGAGCTCTTGGGGCTGCAAGGTGGCGAAGACCTTAAGGGGCGCCTCCGGCCCTGTCAGCGGGAGACTCCGTGCGGGCCGGAAACTGGCGCTCGTGCACCCCGCAATGTAAGACGGGGTGGGAGGATGTAAACGTATGACCTTCTTGAAGTGGCTCGTCTGGACCGCTTGCGCTGTGGGGCTCGGCGTCTTCCTCGCGTCCGGTGACGTCGGCGGGCACACGCCGCTCGAGCACATGGAGCGCGCGTGGAAGCGCAACGTGAACCCCTCGAAGCTGGACCGGGTGAAGGACGGCCTCGAGGACACCTACGAGAGCGCGAAGGACGCTGTCACGGATGCGACGGACAAGGTGCAGGGCAAGCCGGCCAAGCCCCCGCGCGAGCGCATCAGCAAGGACGAGCGCGACGCCGTGAATCGTCTGATCGCGCAGAAGAAGTAAGACCGCGGGGATCCCCCCTTCCCCACCGCTTCCGCTTCCGAGCCTGCCTCCTTACCTTCGCGGCGAGGTGGCGGGTAGGGAGTGCGGGAGGGGAGTCATGGGGTCTGGTGGGGTGAGAGCCGTGGGAGTGGCGGCGCTGGCGTGTGTGCTGGCGCAGCCGGCCCTGGCGTCGCGTAGCAGCAGCAGCGCCCAGCAGCACCGGTTGTGGGTGGAGGCGCAGGGACGCACGCTGCACCAGCAGCGCTCGAGCCTCGCCGAGGTCGCGCGCAAGGCGATGCCCGCGGTCGTCTCCATCACCACCCGCACGGCGGCGCCCGAGGGCGCCACGGCGGGCGCCGAGGACGAGCCCCAGAAGGGCATCGGCTCCGGCTTCATCATCCACCCGGACGGCTACATCCTCACCAGCGCCCACGTGGTCGCGGGCGCGGACTCGGTGAGCATCAGCGTGCTCAACGCGCGCGGCGAGGCCGAGGAGTACGAGGCCGCCGTCGTCGGCGAGGACGAGCGCACGGACTTCGCGCTGCTGAAGATCGACGCCCCGCGCAAGCTCCCCGTGCTCAAGCTCGCGACTGCCGAGCGCGTGCAGGTGGCCGACTGGATCGTCGTCATCGGCAACCCCTTCGGGCTCGCGCACTCCGTCACCGTGGGCGTGGTCAGCTACAAGGGCCGCACCGACATCACGCCCAACGGCCACGACGCGGACTTCGACTACCTGCAGACGGACGCGTCCATCAACCCGGGCAACTCGGGTGGGCCCGTGCTGGACCTGCAGGGCGAGGTGGTGGCCATCGCCAACGCGGTCAACGTGACCGGCCAGGGCATCGGCTTCGCCATCCCCATCGACATCGCGAAGGCGGTGCTCCCGCAGCTCAAGGAGCACGGGCGCGTGCGCCGCGGCTGGCTGGGCATCTCGGTGGCCGACTGGTCTCCGGAACTCGCGGACAGCCTCAACCTCTCGCGCCGCCAGCACGGCATCGTCGTCACCGACGTGGTCGCGGGCAGCCCCGCGGACGAGGCGGGCCTGCGCGTGGGAGACCTCATCAGCGGCCTGGACGGCAAGCCCCTCTCGCGCGCCCACGCGCTGCGCTGGGCCATGTCCACGCGCCAGGAGGGCCACAGCGTGGGGCTCCACGTCCGCCGCGACACGAAGCGCTTCGCCGTGCGCGTGCGTCTCGGGAACCCGCCTCCCGAGGTCCCCTCCCCCTCCCAGGTCGCCCAGGCCAAGGGCACCCCGCCCGCCGCGCCCCCGAGCACCCTCGGCGCGAGCGTGGAGGACCTGCTCGCCGAGGCCGACCCCGGCACGCACTCGAACCCGCTGGGCGCCTTCATCCGCTCGGTGCAGCCGGACAGCGTGCTGGGCCGCGCGGGGCTGACGCCCGGGGATGTCGTCTTCCAGGTGAATGCCGCGGACGTGAGTGGCCGGGACGAGCTGGTGGGCAAGCTGGACGCCCTGGGGCCGGGCAGCCCCGTGGCCCTCACCGTGCGCCGGGGCGGCAAGACCCTGGACCTCGCCTTCAAGAAGCCCTGATCCGGGCGGGCGACGGCTGCCTGCCTGCTCGCCCCGTGGCTTGCACCTTGCGTTCCACCCCGCGCAGCGCTACACAAGCCGCCCTTTTCATACCCGGCGGCGAGGCGCTTCCCATGCGTGTGGGAGCCGCCGCCGCGGCATCGCAAGGAGCATCACCGTGGCCGAGGCCCAGAAGAAGACCCAGACCCTGAAGAAGTGGCCGCGCGTCGCGAAGGCGAGCGGCAAGAAGGTGTGCAGCGTGGACGGCTGCAAGCGTCCCTACCGCGCGAAGTCCTACTGCTTCTTCCACTACAAGAAGTGGCGCCAGGGCGAGCTGCCCCACAGCCGCTACCGCACCTGCTCCAAGGCGGAGTGCCGCAACAAGGTGTCCAAGGGCGGCCTGTGCGAGAAGCACTACGCCGAGACCTACAAGAAGGACGCGGCCTAAGAACCTCCCGGTTCCTGGCTGTCTCGAAACCCGGCTCCCTCCTCGCGAGGGGCCGGGTTTTTCATTTGGACTCGGGCCGCCGCTTCATCGCGCGCGCGACGTGCTTCCACGCGTTGAGCCACAGCTCCGCCTCGCGCTGGGTGAGCTGCGCGCGCAGCAGGCTCAGCTCCAGCTCGCGCAGCACGTACTCGGGCTCCTGCGGGTTCAGGAAGCCCGCCGTGAGCAGCGTCTGGAGCATGAGGTTTCCCAGCGCGTGCACCGTGCCCATGCGCGCTCCGGGCGGCACCTCCTGCACGATGGGCGCTTCCCCCTCCACGCGCGCGAGCTCGCGAGACAGCAGGTAGAAGAGCACCGTCGCCGCCTGCGCGAGGTTCATCGACGGCTGCGTCGAGCCGGTGCGGATGGCGAGGATGTCCGGGCAGAAGTCGAGCTCCTCGTTGGAGAGGCCGCGCTTCTCCCCTCCCAGCACCAGCGCCACGGGGCCTCGCTGGGCCTGCTGCACCAGCTTCGCCACCGCCTCCTCGGGGGTGAGCACCGTGCGCCCCTCGAGCGGGATGCGCGAGGTGGTGCCGCAGGCCCACACGCAGCCCTCGAGGGCCGCCGGGATGCTGTCCACCACCTGCAGCGCGTCCAGCACCCCCTCGCCCTTCACGCCCAGCTTCAGCGCGTCCTCGATGTCGAAGGTGCCTGGCTGGGAGAGCAGCAGGCGGCTGAGCTCGAAGTTCGCCATCCCGCGCGCCACCGACCCGAGGTTGTCGGGCGACTGCGTCTGGTGGAGGACGACGCGGATGTTGGCGGCCAGAGACATGGGACCGGAGTTTAGCTTCCTGATCCTACGTCCTCTCGGTATATTCCCGTTCCGATGCGCATCCGGGTCGCCGCGGTCGTCCTCTCGCTCACCGTCCTCGCCGCCTGTGGCGAAGGGCCGGCTCCCCTGCGCGCTCCGCTCTCGGCTCGCCAGGCCCTCACGGGCTCGCCGGAGCTGCTGCAGCTGGAGTCCGCGACGGTGCGCCAGGAGCTGTTCCGCGAGCTCGCCCGCATCAGCGAGCAGGAGGCCGGGCAGTCCGCCCAGGCGCTCGTGCTCTTTCCCGTGAGCCGGGACGACCGCTTCGTCGCGGCGCCCGGCTTCGACGCCCGCCTGGACCTGCTGCAGGCCCCGGACGCAGGCGGTGGCCTCACGCTGGGCTTCGAGGGCCGCGCGGGCGAGCGCTGGCCCGAGGACCGCAGCGAGAGCCTCCAGGGCCTCTCCGAGCGCGAGGCCGCCGAGCTGGTGGCGCGCACGCTGCTCGCGCGCTGGGACGTGCACCCCGCGGGGCGCGTGCAGGTGGACCGCGCCGCGGGCGCCCCCTACGCGGCCGCCTACGTGGACGGCATCCTGCGCATCAACCCGTCCTTCCTCTACCTCGCCGCCGCGTTCGGTCCCGCTTCCACTCCGGCCAGCGCGCAGTAGAGTCCGGCGCCTCCACCCCTGTGGCCCCTCATTGGGGCCCTGTGAGGCCCCGTGAACCACACCGCTCTCCTCGCGCAGCAGCTGCCCTTCACCCTGCGGCAGACCGACCTGCCTGGCCTCGGCACGAAGTACCAGGGCAAGGTGCGCGACACGTACCGCCAGGGCGACCGGCTCACGCTCGTCACCAGTGACAGGCTCTCTGCCTTCGATCACGTGCTGACCACCCTCCCCTTCAAGGGCGAGGTGCTCAACCGGCTCGCGCACTTCTGGTTCGAGCGCACGAAGCACATCGTGCCCAACCACGTGCTGGACATGCCGGACCCCAACGTCATCGTCGCGCGCGCCTGCGAGCCCTTCGCGGTCGAGGTCGTGATCCGCGGCTACCTCACCGGCAGCCTCTGGCGCGACTTCGAGAAGAGCACGCACACCGCCTACGGCGTCCCCTTCCCGGAAGGGATGAAGAAGGACCAGGCCTTCCCCGCCCCCATCATCACCCCGTCCACCAAGGCGGAGCTGGGCAAGCACGACGAGCCCATCAGCGAGGCGGAGATCCTCTCGCGCGGGCTCGCGAGCCCGCGCGACTGGGCGCGCATCACCGAGGCCGCGCGCGGGCTGTTCGCGGAAGGGCAGGCCTGGGCGCGCAAGCAGGGCCTCATCCTCGTGGACACCAAGTACGAGTTCGGGAAGGTGGGCGACACCCTCTACGTCATCGACGAGATGCACACGCCGGACTCGAGCCGCTACTGGGTCGCGGACGAGTACGAGGAGCGCTTCAAGAAGGGCGAGCCGCAGAAGATGCTCGACAAAGAGAACCTGCGGCAGTGGCTCATCAAGGAGCGCAACTTCATGGGCCACGGCCCCCTGCCGGAGATTCCCGACGCGGTGCGCGTGGACCTCGCGGAGAAGTACCTCGCGGCCTACGCGCGCATCACGGGCGCGGAGCTGAGCCTGCAGCCGGGGGATGTGCACAGCCGGCTCACGCAAAACCTCAAGGCCAGGGGCTACCTGAAGTAGCTCCCTCCCCTCCGGCTACTTCTTGCCGAACACGCGGGCGAAGATGTCGTCCATGTGCTTGGTGTGGTAGCCGGAGCTGAAGCAGTCCTCGATCTCCGCGGTGCTCATCATCCGCGCGAGATCCGGGTCCGCGAGCAGGGCCTGCTTGAAGCTGACGCCCTCCTCGTACATGCGCATCGCGTTGCGCTGGACGATGACGTACGCCGCCTGGCGGTCCATCCCCTTGCGCGCGAGCTCGAGCAGGATGCGCTGGCTGTTCACCACGCCTCCGAGCAGGTCCACGTTGCGCTGCATGTTCTCGGGGTACACGCGCATGTTCTCCACGAGCCCCGCGAAGCGCTGGAGCATGAAGTCCATGAGGATGGTCGCGTCCGGGCCGATGACGCGCTCCACGCTGGAGTGCGAGATGTCGCGCTCGTGCCACAGGGCCACGTCCTCCAGCGCGCTCACCGCGTAGCCGCGCAGCAGGCGCGCGAGCCCCGTGAGGTTCTCGCTCAGCACGGGGTTGCGCTTGTGGGGCATGGCGCTGCTGCCCTTCTGCCCGGGGGTGAAGGCCTCCTCCACCTCGCGCACCTCGGTGCGCTGCAGGTGGCGGATCTCCACCGCGAACTTCTCGATGCTCGCGCCCAGGAGCGCGAGCGCGCTGAAGAACTCCGCGTGCCGATCGCGCTGGATGATCTGGGTGGAGGCCGGCTCGGGCGTGAGGCCGAGCTTCTTGCACACGTACTCCTCCACCTTCGGAGGCAGGTGCGCGAAGGTGCCCACCGCGCCGGAGATCATCCCCACGGCCACCACGTCGCGCGCGCGCTCGAGGCGCTGCTCGTTGCGCAGCAGCTCCTCGTACCAGACCGCCATCTTGTGCCCGAAGGTGATGGGCTCCGCGTGGATGCCGTGGCTGCGGCCCATCATCACGGTGTTCTTGTGCTCGTGGGCGCGCTTCTCCACCGCGGCCTTCACCCGCTGCAGGTCCGCGAGAATCAGGTCCGCCGCGTCCCGCAGCGTCATGCCCAGCGAGGTGTCCAGCACGTCCGAGGACGTCATGCCCAGGTGCAGCCAGCGCGCGCTGGGCCCCACGCGCTCCTCCATGAAGGTGAGGAAGGCGATGACGTCGTGCTTCGTCACGCGCTCGATCTCGTCGATGCGCCGCGCGTCCGCCTCGCTGAAGTCCCCGGCGCGCGCGGTGCAGTCGGCGAGCGCCTCCTTGGGGGCGAGCCCTGCGTCCACCATCGCCTCGAGCGCGGCGAGCTCCACGTCGCGCCAGCGCCGCAGGCGCGCGACGTCGGTCCAGAGCTGGGTCATCTCCTGACGGCTGTAGCGAGGAATCACGGGGCAACCTTGGGCGAGGGGTTACCCCGGGTCTACCCGGATCGCGGCCGCTCCGACGAGTGGATTTTCTGCTCGCAGGGACAAGGGCCTGGCGGGCGTGCCGCCTGGGTGGCTCAGAGGGCGTCGGCGCAGCAGCGGAAGCCCACCGTGGCGCTGCGGGCCGCGGGCGCCCCGTTCTTGCGCGCGGCGCAGCGGGCGGCCGCCTCCGCGCGGTCGAAGGTCCCGCCCTTCACCACCCGGTCCGCGCCCAGCGGCGTGGCCGTCCACTCCGCCACGTTCCCCGAGAGGTCCGCCACCCCGTACCCCGAGCGGCAGCGCGCCGCCCGGCCTGCCGCAGCGACCGTGCGCGGCTGGCCCTTCGCGTCCTCGGTGTTGCAGGCCTCGGAGTCGAAAGCATTGCCGTACGGGTAGCGCTGGCCGGAGGGTCCCTTGCAGGCCTTCTCCCACTCGTCCTCGGCGCACAGCCGCTTGCCCAGCATGCCGCAGGCCCGCTGCGCCTCCTCCCAGCTCACCGTGACGGCCGGGGCCGTGCCGGGGCGATTCGGGTACTCGTACTCGTCGATGCAGAAGGCGGCCACCGTGCGCGGGGCGAGTGCGCGCTCGTCGAGGCCACGCCCGCGCTCCTCGGGCGGGCTGCCCGCGGCGAAGGTTCCGCCCGGCACCCGGCGCATCCCCGCGGGGCAGCTGCCCGAGGCCGGCACCGCGAGCGCCGAGAGCGGCGCGCCCCCGGGGCCGTCGTGCGCCTCGGCGCGCACCACCGTGAGCGGCGGCGCGCCGGGCTTGGGCTTCATTGCGGCGACGAGGCTCGCCGGCTCCACGTCGTCCCCCTCGAGCGAGGCGCGCACCACCTTGGTGGGCGGGGCGGCGGGCGCTGCGGGCCTCGCCGGCGCGGGAGGCGCGGGCTTCGCCGGCACGGGGGTCGGGGCCGCAGCAGCGGCTGGCGCCGGAACCTCGGGCTCGCGGCGTCCCTGCATCAGCCAGTAGCCGCCGCCCAGGCCCAGCACGAGGCCCGCGACGGCGAGGACCACCAGCGGCACGGACGTGCGCTCGGGCTCGGCCTGGCTCGCGAAGAACGACGAGGCCTCGGGGGCCGCGGCGGGCGACTTCGCCGGCTTCTTGCGCCAGTTGCGCGGCAGCTGGTTCGCGAAGAGCGGCGGCAGCTCCACGGAGGGCCGGCGCGGCCGCAGGCGCGGAGGCGTGGCGAGGCGCGGCGCGGGACGGCGCACGCCGAGGCGCTCGGAGAGCGGCGGCCCGGGAGGCTCGGGACGCGGCAGCGGCTTCGCGGGCGCCTCGGGCTTGCTGAACTGGAAGGGCAGCGCGAAGGCCGGGAGCATCTCCGTCACCGCGCCGTCATCCGAGGGCCCCAGCGAGGGCGGCAGCATCGAGCTGTGCAGCTGGTAGGTCGCGTTCTCGGGCGCGGGCTCGAGCAGCGGCGGGCCCCCCGCGGCTCCTGCGGCCTGGGGGAACTGAGCGACGAGCGGCAGCGGGCGGCCGGGCGCGGACGCGGGCGGCTCCTTCGCGAAGACCACCGGCGCGGTGACAGCCTCGGAGGCGGCGAGGTCCGCGGGGCTCATCGAGGCATTCGGTGGAATGCTCGGCGGCGCGCTCACGGCGCGCGTGCGACCGGACTTGCGCAGGCGGCGCGACTCACGGGCGGCCCACGAGCGCTCGTGTCCGCAAGCGCTGCACCGATCACCTTCGCCAGATGACTTGCGACCACAGCGTTCGCAGAGCACGACGAACTCCCCCCAAGGTCACGGCCCCCACCCGAGTGGGCGCCGGGGCGTCGAACTCTTACCCCGTCCGCAGCGAGCGCCACAAGGAGGGGGTCCTGCGGGACTACCGGCCCGTGGAGCCGAAACCACCCACCCCGCGCTCGGTTTCATCGAGAAGCGAAACTTCCCGGAGTTCCGCTTGCTGCACGGGGGCCACCACCAGCTGCGCGATCCGGTCCCCGCGCTTCAGCGTGAAGGGCTCGTGGGAGAGGTTCACCAGCACCACCTGCACCTCGCCGCGGTAGTCCGCGTCGATGGTGCCCGGGGAGTTGAGCAGCGTGATGCCGTGGCGCAGCGCGAGCCCCGAGCGCGGGCGCACCTGGCCCTCGTAGCCGCGCGGCAGCGCAATCGCGAGTCCCGTAGGTACCGCCAGCCGCTCGAGAGAGCCCAGCGTGCGCTCGCCTTCGATATCGGCGCGCAGGTCCATGCCCGCCGCGTCCGAGGTCTGGTAGCGCGGCAGAGGCAGGGGCTCGGGGTGTGCGCGCACGCGGCGCACGCGGACGGTGAGGGCGTTCATGCCCTCACGCTTAGCACGAGGCCGGGGCTGAACACCGCAGGCGCCAAGGGGTGGCGAGGTGGGTGCGGTGCCGGAATGCTTGGGGCCATGACGGCGCCACAGGCGGAAGAGGTCCTCGAGTTCTGGTTCGGCGAGCAGCGAAACGACACGGCCTGGCTCGCGGAGAGGAACCGGCTCTGGTTCGGAGGAGACGCGGACACGGATGCGCGCATCCGCGAGCGCTTCCTCTCGGTGACGGAGGCGGCGCGCGCGGGGGCGTTGGATGAATGGGCCACGGAGCCGCGCGGACTGCTCGCGCTGGTCATCCTGCTCGACCAGTTCTCGCGCACGCTGTACCGGGGAACGGCGGGAGCCTTCGACGCGGATCTCGCCGCGCGTGCGCTCGTGCACCGCGCGCACGCGCAGGGGTGGATGGAGGGGTACACGCCCCTCGAGCGCATCTTCCTCGCGATGCCGCTCATGCACTCGGAGGCGCTCGGAGAGCAGGACGCGTGCGTGGCCGCGTTCGAGCGGCTCGTGGAGAGGTGCGAGGGGCCACTCGCGGACACGATGCGCAACTCGCTCGATTACGCGCGCAGGCACCGCGATGTGGTGCAGCGCTTCGGCCGCTTTCCCCATCGCAACGATGCGCTGGGACGGCCGTCCACTGCCGAGGAGATGGAGTTCCTGAAGCAACCGGGCAGCAGGTTCTGAGGAGCCTGTGGGCTAGCCGATCTGGAGCAACCCGATGTGGCTCTCCGAGACCTGCGAGAGCCACACCTGCACCTGGGCGAAGGCGGCCAGTAAGGCCTCGACCATCTCGGGCTCACGGCTCCCGTGCTCCTCTTCGAGATGGCCCGCGACTTCCTCGGGCGTCAGCGTGATGCCCTGCAGCTGCATCCGAAGAGTCCTCGCGCCCGCCGCGTCGAAGAGGACCGCGGTGGACTGCCGCGCCGCGGACAGCGCTGCGCTCTCTTCGCGCAGCGTGCTTGGGCCGAAGAGCGTTGCGTCGTGTCCCTGCAGCAGCAGTTCGAGTTCGCTGATGGCGTAGCCGGAGTAGCCGAAGCGCGCGAGCTCCGTCGCGTGCGAGGCCATGAACTCGCCGTAGCCATCGTGCTCCACCCACCGGGATGGGAGGAATGGAAGAAGGCGCTTCACCTCCTTGCGCCGGATGGCCGCCGCACTGAGGAGGGGCTTGAGATCGTGGGCATTGAGGCGATGGAAGGTCGCGATGGCGCTCATGCGAGGTTCACGGCTCCGGCCGCTTGCTGGGAGGTCAGGACAGGGTGCACCTCGAAGTCTACGAGGTCTCGCCACTGCGCCATCCACTGCTCGAGCAACTTCGGGTCCTCGCACTCCATCACCTGGTAGCAGCGCTTCAGGTCCTGCGTCACCCAGCTGTTCACGTACTCGAGCCCTTCAGGCGCGAGGCGGCCCTGCTCGCGAAAGCGCCGGTAGACGGGGCGGGCATCGCCATTCCGGAAGGTCTCGATGACGAGGAAGAGCATGCGGCGGACGCTAGCACCGTGCACGGTGCTCTATCCCTCACCCCGTCCCTCTCCCAGAGGGAGAGGGGACAGCTTCGTTCTCTCTTCTTCCTGTTATCGCGGGCCGGCGAGCGCCGTGGTTCGCGGACGGAAGCGCATGGGGTCCATCGGTTGGCCGTTGAGCTCGAGCTGGAAGTGCAGGTGCGGGCCGGTGGAGCGGCCGGTATTGCCTGAGCGCGCGATGAGTGCTCCGCGCGCGACGTGGTCCCCTACCCCTGCGAGCAACTCCGAGGCGTGCAGGTACGCCGTCGTCACGCCGTTCCCGTGCTCGAGGATGAGCACCTTCCCGTTCACCGCGTCCTCGCTCGCGCGGCGCACCACGCCGGCCTCCGCCGCGTACACGGGCGTCCCCACCGGCAGCGAGATGTCCACGCCCGCGTGCAACATGCGGCGTCCCAGCGTCGGGTGCTCGCGCATCCCGAAGGCCGACGTCACCGGGCCACTGCGTTGCAACGGCCAGGCAAGTCCGTACGCCGTCGCCAGCGCGAGCGCCTGGGCGGCCGCAGCGCTCGCGGCGCTCAGCCCCGGAGGAAGCTCCGCCGCGAGCTCCTCCAGGCTCGGGTGAGGCCCACGGCGCGAGAGCGCATAGCGCGCAGGCGTGCGCCCCGCGAAGAGCGCCACGAGTCGCGCCTCCGGCTCGGGGAACTCGGGATCCAGCGCCGCGAGCAGCTTGCGCGTGGCTGCGGGGCCCTGCGCCTCGTCGAGCAGCGTGGCCTGCGGGATGGAGAGCTCCGCCGCGAGCGAGAGCACGGGCCCGCGCTCCTGCGCCTGCAGCGCGCGCAGCGCGAGGTGGGTGCCGGCCGCGAGCGCCTCGGGCCGGGTGAGCGTGCGCGGCGGCGGCGTGGTGGGCGCGAGCGCGTTGCTGAGGATCGCCGCCGCCCCCTGCCCTTCGTAGTACGCGAGCAGCGGCCGCGCGGTGCTGCGCGTGCCCGTCATCCACGCCGCCGTGCGCCGCAGGAGCGCGCCCGCGGGCGTGTGGTGGTAGGCCACCCACAGGCAGAGCACCGCCATGACCAGGTCGAGCAGGCCGCGCAGGCTTCGCCAGCTGGAGGGAGTGGGCTCGCGCATCAGCGGAAGAACGAGAGGACGGGGCTCGCGTCCAAGAGGGCCGCGAGCGCGAGCGGGGCCACGAGGGCGCACGCGATGAGCCCGCGGCTGAGCCGCTCTGCGTTCGAGCCCGCGGGGGCCGCCACGCGCGCATCCGCGTACTCGAGGTTGCGGTACACCGCGCGCCAGCCGAGCGACGCCAAGACCCCCACGAGCGCCCCGATCGCGAGCAACTGCGCGAAGAGGTGCGAGGCGCGGTCTCCCAGGAGCCCGCGCCACGAGAGGTACACCGTCCCCTCCACCAGGCGTGCCGCGGTGCAGGCACCCGCGAGCACCACGGCCGCCGTCCCGAGCGGGAGCACGATGCGCAGCGGCGTGGGCTGCGCCTTGATGCGCTTCAGGAGCTCGCGCCAGCTCCCGCGCGAGGGCGCCCGCAGCGAGCGCCACGGGTCTCGCGAGCCCAGCTCGGGCTCGCGGTAGCGCAACAGCGGTAGGAGCAGGACGGCATCCGCCGCGAGCTCCCACAAGAGCGTCAGGGCCCGTGCGAACGTCGTGCGCTCCTCGAGCGCCACCAGGTCCACGAGCCCGTGCGTCAGCTCGAAGCGCCCCACGACAGCGTCGAAGGCCGCGTCCACCGCGTCTGCCACCGCGAGGAGGCGGTCATCCAGCGTGTCCGCCGCCGCGTGCACGCCCACTGCGACCAGCGCCGCGAGCCCCAGCGGCATGAAGAGCCAGCGGAAGTTGGAGACGAAGCGCCCGAGGACCTCGAGCAGGCTCTTGTCCTGGGCAGCAGTGGGACGCACGGAGGCGAGTTTCCCACGGTCGAGGCCGGAAAAGACAACGCCCCCGTCCGCACGCGGCGAACGGGGGCGCAGTGAGAAGCCCTCTTCCCTCACCCTGACCCTCTCCCAGAGGGAGAGGGGACAGTGTGGTCAGAGGACTCCAACCCGACGACGACCTAGGCCTTGGGGGCCTCGGTGGCGGGAGCGGGCGTGCCGGCGGCCGCGTTGGCGGCGGCGGCGCGCTCGGCCATCGCCTCCTTGCGGCTGAGGCGGATCTTGCCGGTCTTGTCGATGCTGACGACCTTCACCAGCACCTCGTCGCCCTCGTTGAGCACGTCGGACACGCTCTTCACGCGCTTGTCGCTCAGCTCCGAGATGTGGATGAGGCCGTCGGTGCCGGGGAACAGCTCCACGAAGGCGCCGAACTCGGCGATCTTCCGGACGGTGCCGGTGTAGATCTTGCCGATCTCCGCCTCGCGGGTGAGCGCCTGGATCATCGCGATGGCGGCCTTCACCGCGTCGCCGTTCGCGCTCGCGATGTCCACGCGGCCCGAGTCCTCGATGTTAATCGCGGCGCCGGTGCGGGCGATGATGTCCTTGATGACCTTACCGCCCGGCCCGATGACGTTCTTGATGTACTCGGGACGGATCTGGATGGTCGTGATGCGCGGCGCGTACTGGCTGATCTCCTTGCGGGGCTCGGGCAGCGCCTTGAGCATCTCGCCGAGGATGTGCAGGCGACCCTGACGGGCCTGCTCCAGCGCGCGGCTCATGATCTCCGTGGTGAGGCCGGTGATCTTGATGTCCATCTGGATGGACGTGATGCCCTTCGAGGTGCCGCACACCTTGAAGTCCATGTCGCCCAGGTGGTCCTCGTCACCGAGGATGTCCGAGAGGATGGCGATCTTCTCGCCCTCCTTCACCAGGCCCATGGCGATGCCGGCCACCGGCGCCTTGATGGGGACGCCCGCCGCCATCAGCGCGAGCGTGCCACCGCACACGGACGCCATCGAGGAGGAGCCGTTGGACTCGAGGATGTCCGAGACGAGGCGCACCATGTACGGGAACTTGTCGCTCGCCGGCAGCATGTTGCGCAGCGCGCGCTCGGCGAGCGCACCGTGGCCGATCTCGCGGCGACCCGGGCCGCGCAGCGGCTTGGTCTCGTTCACGCTGAAGGGCGGGAAGTTGTAGTGCAGCAGGAAGCGCTTGAAGGCCATCCCGCTCAGCAGCTCGAGGCGCTGCTCATCGTCGCTGGTGCCCAGCGTGGCCACCACGAGCGCCTGGGTCTCGCCGCGGGTGAACACCGCGCTGCCGTGCGTGCGGGGCAGCACGTCCACCTCGCAGGTGATCTGGCGCACGCCGTTGTGCGGGCGGTCGCCGATGCGGCCACCGTTCACGGTGAGGGCGCGCATGTGATCGTACTTGAGGTCCTCGATGATCGCCTTGGCGCTCTTCTCGACGGCCGGGGTGAACTCCGCGCCCATCTGCTCCTTGAGCTTGGCGACGGCATCCTTCTTCGCCTGGCCGAGCGCGGTGTAGCGCGCCGCCTTCTCCTTGATGCCGTAGCCCGCGGCGATGCCCGCCTGCGCGAGCTCCTTCACGCGGGCCTTGAGGGCCTCGTCGTGGCTGGGGAGCTTGTCGTAGGAGCGGGTCTGCTTGCCCAGCTCCTTTCGCATCTGCTCCTGCAGCTCGAGCACGGGCTGCACGGCCTGCTTGCCGAACTCCAGCGCGCCGACCATGTCGGCCTCGGAGACCTCCTCGGCGCCGCCCTCCACCATCACGATGGCCTCGCGGCTCACCGCCATGACGAGGTCGATGTCGCTCGCCTCGCGCTGCTTCGCGGTGGGGTAGGCCACGTACTTGCCGTCCACGCGGCCCACGCGGATGCCGGCGATGGGGCCGTTGAACGGGATGTCCGAGCACATCAGCGCCGCGGAGGCGCCGGTGATGCCGTGGATGTCACCCTCGTGCTCGGGGTCCGAGGAGATGACGCCCGCGATGATCTGGATCTCGTACGCGTAGCCGTCCGGGAAGAGGGGGCGGCAGCTGCGGTCCACGATGCGGCTGGCCAGCGTCTCCTTCTCGGTGAGGCGGCCCTCGCGCTTGAAGTAGCTGCCCGGGATGCGGCCGGCCGAGTACAGCTTCTCCGTGTACTCGACCGTGAGCGGGAGGAAGTCGATGTCCTTCTTCTCGCGCGCGCTCACCGCGGTGACCAGGAGCATGGTGTCGCCGTAGCGGACCACGACGCTGCCGTCGGCCTGCTTGGCCAGGTGGCCGGTCTCGATGCTGAGCTCGGCCTCGCCGATCTTGATGCTCTTCTTCAGGTGCATGGTGTTGTCCTGCCTTCGTGTCGCGCTCGAGCGCCGCTCCGGTCCGTGCCCCTCGCCCGGCCCATGCCGGAGCGAGGCCCGCACACGTCTACCGGGGGCCTGTTGCGCGTGCTGTATGCGGTCGCCGGCCCGGACAAGCGCACTGATGGCAACCGCGGTGGGACTGCGGTGAGACTGCTGAGAGAGAGCTGCCGCTGAAGAGAGGAACGCCGGCGGAAGTTTCGGCGGAGACCTTGGCCTCTGATCGCTCGGGCCGAGGCGCTCTGTGCTGCGGAAGCGCGTCAGCCGGACCGAACGGAAACCAAAACCCCCGTTCCCACCACCACCCGAGTCCCCGCCTGCGCGGGAGCCCCTTGCTGCGTGCTGCGTGAACTGGACTTCGTGAAACCGACGGCGTGAAACCGACTGCTGAAACGACCGCGGGGCGCCGGTCTGCACCAGCGCCCCGCGTGGGGTACGGCGACGGCTTACTTGCGGATGCCGAGGCCGTCGATGAGCTTCTTGTAGCGCTGGGTGTCCTTGCCCTTGAGGTAGTCCAGCAGGCGGCGGCGCTGACCGACCAGCTTCAGCAGACCGCGGCGAGAGTGGTGGTCCTTCTTGTGGGTCTTGAAGTGCTCGGTGAGCATGGTGATGCGCTCGCTGAGCAGGGCCACCTGGACCTCGGGAGAGCCGGTGTCGGCCTCGTGGGTGCGGAACTTCGTGACGACTTCCGCCTTGCGCTCCTGATGCACGGACATGCTGTTGCTTCGTCTTTCACCCGCTCCGGGTTTTTGCTGCAGGCCGCGGTCCGCGGAGGGGTACAGACCGGGCACTTCCTTCTAACGAATCAGGGGCTTATAAGCGCCGCCCCCCGGGGGGTCAACCTTCGATGTCTGCGGGGTCGTCGCGCTCGGCCGCCCCACCCTGCTCGAACAGGTAGAGCCGCCCGCCGGACTCCAGCCCGGTGCCGCCGCGCGCGAGCTCCCGCGCCGCAGCCTCCTCGAGCGCCAGGACGACGTGGCGGCGCGCCTCCCGGTCACTCGCCAGCTGTCCCTGCAGGCGCGGGTAGAGCGCGAGCAGCGTGGCGATGACGTCCACCACCCCGGAGCCGGCCGGCATGCCGAGGCTCACCTCGCGCCGTCCCTCGAAGAGCGGGCGCAGCGCGGGCGGGATGACGATGACGATGTCCAGGGGGCGGGCCACCGGGAGCACATGCTTTCCTTCCGTGAGACGTCGCTCAGACCATCACACGGAGGTAACGGAGCCGTCCCGCGGCGGCCTCGGCCACGGCGAGCAGGCGTCCTTCGGGTGACATCACCCGGAGCTTTCCGGCCGGAGCGCGGCCCTCGCCCAGCTCGAGCGGCAGGCCGTGGCTGACCTTCACGGCCTCGGAGGCGCTCACCTGCAGCGCGGGCAGCTCGCTCAGGGCCTGCTCCATCGGGACCAGCCGCGCGGCGAGCGCCTCGGCAGAGAGCTCCTGCAGCTGCGCGAGCGGCAGCGCGTGCGCGAGCAGGAAGGGGCCGCTCGCGGTGCGCCGCAGCGCCGTGAGGTGCGCGCCGCAGCCGAGCGCGCGGCCCAGGTCGAAGGCGAGAGTGCGCACGAAGAAGCCCTTCGAGCAGCGCACGGAGAGCTTGAGCTCGGTGGCGCTGAAGTCGCGCAGCACGAGCTCGTGCACGGTGACGGTGCGCGCGGCGCGCTCCACGTCCTTGCCCTCGCGCGCGAGCTCGTAGAGGCGCTTTCCGTCCACCTTGACGGCCGAGTACATCGGGGGCAGCTGGTCGAAGGAGCCGCGAAAGCGCGCGAGCGCGGGCTCGAGCAGCGCGCGGCTGAGCGGCGGCACCGGGGCCTCGGCGACGACCTTGCCTTCCGCGTCCTGGGTGTCCGTCTCGGCGCCCAGGCGCACGGTGGCCTCGTAGGCCTTGTCGCCCTCGAGGATGTGGCCGGCGATCTTCGTGGCCTCGCCGAGGCAGAGCGGGAGCACGCCGGTGGCCATGGGATCCAGCGTGCCGGTGTGCCCCACCTTCTTGATGCGCAGGAACGAGCGCACCTGGCGGACCACGTCGAAGGACGTGGGGCCCTTGGGCTTGTCGATGACGAGCACGCCGTCCATGCGAGCTTCCCGGGCCGCTACTTCCAGCCCTCCTTCTCCTTCACCTCGCGCAGGAGGCGGTCGATCTTGTCGCCCTCGCCCACCGAGGCGTCGAAGGTGAAGAACACCTCGGGGGACACGCGCAGCTGCACCGCGCGCGTCACCTCGCGGCGCACGTAGCCCTTGGCGGCGTCCAGCCCCGCCTGGGTCTCCTTGCGCGCCTTCTCGTCTCCAATCATGGAGTAGAAGACCTGCGCCACGCGCAGGTCCGGGCTCACCTTCACGCCGGTGACGGTGATGTAGCCGATGCGCGGGTCGCGCAGGTTGCCGCGGGAGAGGATGTCCCCGATGGCGGCCTGGATCTCCTGCCCCACCCGATCCGGTCTCGAATGCGTGCTCATTTCTTCTCCCAGTCTCGGGGGTTGCGGAGGCTGCGCGCGCGCGCCCGGGCCTCGTCCAGGGTCAGCTTGTCGCCGCCGCCCCGCTTTACCGCGGGACTCTCGTCCCCATTGCCATTGGAGCGCCCGCCACTGCGGGCGGCCGCGTTGCGGCGGTCCCAGGAGCCCAGGCCCTCTGCCTCCGCGAGGGAGCGGTCGCCCTTGCCGAGGTTCGCGCTGAAGCTCGCGATGAGATCGTCCGCCGAGGGCTCGCGCTCCGGGGCGTCGTCCCCGTCTCCGCCGTCCCCGGCCCAGTCGTGCGCGGGGGCGCCTTCGGGCAGCTGGCCGCGCACGGCCTCGCCGGGGCGCTGCGGGGCGAAGAGCCGGTCGCCGAAGCCGAGGATCTCCGTCTCGCGGCTCACGAGCGGCGCGACGTACATCTCCTCGACGTGGTGGATGATCTTCTCCATCTGCTCGTCCACGTGCCGCCGGTCGTTGCCGACCACGCACAGGCCGATGGTGGCCCGCTGCCAGAGATCGTTGTCATCGACCTCGGCCACGGCCACGTTGAAGCGGGCCTTCACCCGGTCGGTCACCCGGCGGAGGATCTGCCGCTTGGCCTTGAGCGAGCCGCTGTCGGGGATTTGCAGGGTGAGGCGTGCGACGCAGACGAACATGGTCAGGCCCTCGAAGCCCGGCGCGGGTGGGGTGTGCCCACCCGCGCGGGTTCGGTCGGTGATGCAGACCGCCGGGGCGCTGAGCGACTAGCTCAGGCTGGGCCGCGTCTCCTCGATCTCGTAGGCCTCGATGATGTCACCGGGCTTGAGGTCGTTGTAGTTCTCGATGCCGATACCGCACTCGTAGCCCTGGGCGACTTCCTTCACGTCGTCCTTGAAGCGGCGGAGGCTGGCCATCTTGCCGCTGAACAGCTGCTTGTTCTCGCGGATGAGGCGCACGAAGGCGCCGCGCTTGATGGTGCCGTCCAGCACCGCGGAGCCCGCGATGGTGCCCAGCTTGGGGACGTTGAAGGTCGTACGGACCTCGGCGCGGCCCAGCTTGCGCTCGGTGCGGATGGGCTCGAGCAGGTCCTCCATGCGCGAGCGCACGCCGTCGATGAGCTCGTAGATGATGGAGTAGGTCTGCAGCGTGACGCCCTGCAGCTTCGCAGCGGCCTCGGTGCCCGACTCGGCCTTCACGTTGAAGCCCACCACCATGCCCTTGGAGGCCGCCGCGAGCATCACGTCGGTCTCGGTCATGGCGCCCACGCCCTTGTGGATGATGTCCACCTTGACCTTGGGCGTGGAGAGCTTGTTGACCGCCTGGCTGACGGCCTCCGCGCTGCCCTGCACGTCCGCCTTGATGACGAGGCGCAGCTCCTTCGCGCCGCCACCCGCCTTGGTGCGCGCGAAGAGGTCCTCGAGCGACTCGCGGTTGACCTTGCCCAGCTCGCTGGCGCGCTCCTTCATGCCGCGGTGCTCGGCGATCTCCTTCGCGGCGCGCTCGTCGGCCACCACGTTGATGGTGTCACCGGCGGTGGGCACGCCCGAGAGGCCCACGACCTCGGCGCTGTAGCCGGGGAGGACTTCCTTCGCCTGCTCGCCGCGGCTGTTGTTCATGGCGCGCACGCGGCCGTAGTGGGTGCCGGTGACGATGGCATCGCCCACGCGCAGCGTGCCCTCCTGCACCAGCACGGTGGCCACGGGGCCGCGGCCCTTCTCCAGCTTCGCCTCGATGATCGCGCCCACGGCGGGACGCGCCGGGTTCGCGGTGAGCTCGAGGACTTCCGCCTGCAGCGCGAGGTTCTCGAGCAGCAGGTCGATGCCGGTCTTCTGGCGCGCGGAGACGGGCACCATGATGGTGTCGCCGCCCCACTCTTCCGGCGTGAGCTCGTAGTTGGCGAGGTCCTTCTTCACGCGGTCGGGGTTCGCGCCCGGCACGTCCATCTTGTTGATGGCGACCACGATGGGCACTTCCGCGGCCTTGGCGTGCTTGATGGCCTCGACGGTCTGGGGCATCACGCCGTCGTCCGCCGCGACCACCAGCACCACGATGTCCGTGACGTTGGCGCCGCGCGCGCGCATCGAGGTGAAGGCCTCGTGGCCCGGGGTGTCCAGGAACGTGACCTCGCCGCGCTCCGTCTTCACGGTGTACGCGCCGATGTGCTGGGTGATGCCGCCCGCC
The DNA here is from genome assembly GCF_009659535.1 of Aggregicoccus sp. 17bor-14. Lineage (NCBI taxonomy): Bacteria > Pseudomonadati > Myxococcota > Myxococcia > Myxococcales > Myxococcaceae > Aggregicoccus > Aggregicoccus sp. 17bor-14. The sequence continues at coordinate 263,464 of NZ_VJZZ01000009.1, read as the reverse complement.
TCGCCGCTGGCCACGTTGGCCTGACGGATGGCGTCCAGGAGGCTCGTCTTTCCGTGGTCGACGTGACCCATGACGGTGACCACCGGAGGCCGGGGCCGCTCGTCCGCGGGGCTGGTCTGCACCTCGGGCAGGTGGTCCTCCACCTCGAAGCCCACCTTCTCCACGCGCCAGCCGTAGTCGGTGGCGAGAATCTCGGCGGTGTCCGCGTCGATGATCTGGTTCGCGGTGGCCATCTTGCCGCCGGCCATGAGCTTCTTGATGAGCTCGCCGGTGCGCACGCCCATGCGCTGGCCCAGGTCGGAGAGGCTGATGCCCTCCTGCAGGCGGATGACCTTCTTCTCCTCGGCCATCTGCGTGATCTGGGTCTTGGCGCCCTTCTTCGTGGGCTTCTTCTTCTTGCCGCGCAGCGGGATGTTCACGCGGCCCCAGACGAGGTCCGTGATCTCCTGCTTGGAGATGGTCCCGTCTGCGGCGGTGCCCTTCTTGCGCGGGCTCTTGTCCTTGTTCTTGCTGACGTCGACGAGCTCGCGGCCGCGGCCCAGGTGATCCGGGACGACCTTGAACTCGCGCACCTCACCGATGGCCTTCTTGCCCGGCGCGAGCGGGTAGGCCTTGGCGGGGCCGGTGGGCGTCACGCGGCGCACCTGGATGAGCGGGCGCGAGATGACGACGGCCTGGGTGGCCGTGGGGCGCAGCGTCTTCGGGTCCACCGTGGGGGCGCCGGCTGCCGGAGCGCCGGGGGCGCCGGCCGCGGGTGTCGCCGAGCCGGTGGGGCGCACCTGCACGCCGGTGCCTGCCGGGGCGCCGGGGGCGCCGCCGGGGCGCACCTGCACGCCGGGGCGTGCCTGCGGCGGGCCCAGGTGGGCCTGGCCGGGAGCGCGCGGGTAGCCGCCGGGCGGCATGGGGGGCCGGCTCGAGTACTGAGGACGGCCACCGCTCTGATAGGGAGGACGGCCCGAGCCGGAGCCCGCAGGACGGGAGGCACCCTGGCTCTGCGCCGGGGTGGCCTGCGTGGACGGCTGCCGCACGGTGGGGGGCACCGGCGGGGTCGGGGGGGTTACGGGCAAAGCGGGCTTCTCCTGCACGGGGGACGAGGGCTGCGCCGCCACCGGGGCGGCCGCCTGCGGGCGGGCCTCCGGCGCGGGAGGCGGCTCGGCGGCCGGCTGCGCCTGCGGCGCGCTGCTCTGGGCAGCGGCGACAGGGGCGGCGGGCTCGGCAGGCGCCTGGGTGGAAGCCTCCGGGGCCTGGGCGGCCGCGGGGGCAGAGGGGGCTTCGGCTGCAGGCGCCGACTGCTCGGGCGCTGCGGCCTGCTCGGGCTGGGCGGCCTGCTCGGAGGCAGCCGGGGGCTCGGGAGCCTCCGCGGCAGCCGGGTGAGCAGGCTCGGCGTACTGCGCGGCAGGCGCCTCGGCCGGGGCCTCGACGTGCTGCTGCGCAGGCGCGTGCCCCGCGTGGGACTCGGCGCCGTCACCGGCGTGAGTGCCCACCTTGCGGCGCACGACGAAGCCCTTCGCGGCGACCGGAGGGGCCGCCTGCTGGGGCTTGCGCTTGTTGAGGATCTTCTGGACCGCAGCGGTGGCCTGGTCGTCCTCCAGAGAGGACGAGTGGCTCTTGACGTCGTAGCCGAGCGACACGAGCTCGGTCACGACCTCCTTGTTGTCGAGCTCAATGCCGTGGCCCTTGAGCTCCTTCGCAATTTCGTGGACGCGCTTCTTCGACATACCTTGCTTGGCCTTTGGCTTCGCCCGACTGCCCGAGGGCGAAGCACCCTAATCCAAAATTGAGTGGGAGTGGTTCCTAACACCCACGACGGTTCGCTACCTCCCCGACCCCGCCGCTGCCCCCAGGCCCAGTGCTCGCTCGAGCACCAGGGGGTCTAGCGGCCCCGCCTTCCCCCGGAATGCCCTTCCGAAGGCTTTTCTCTTGAGCGCCGCCGAGAGACATCCGGCGCCGCAAAGGTAGGCACCCCGTCCAGGCTGCCTGCTCTTCCTGTCCACTGCCACTCCACCCCCGGGCTCCATCGCCACCCGCAGCAGCTCCCCCTGGGCCTTCTTCGCCCCGCAGCCGATGCAGGTGCGCACCGGTCCGGGGATGAGGGGAACATTGGATGCCTTGGGAGCCTTGGGGGTGCGCCTCATATGCGGGTTACGCCTTGGCCTCCTCGGTGCTTCCGGCACTGCCGAGCCCCAGGGCGGCGGTGTGGGCGGCGCGCTCGGCGTTGAGCTCGGTGCGCAGCTTGGCCTCCTCCACCAGGTAGGTCTCCGCGGCGCTCTTGATCTGCCGCGCCTTCTTGATGCCCACGCCCGGGACCTCGCCCAGCTTCGCGAGGTCCTTCTCGTTGGCGATGTCCTCGACCGTGCCGTAGCCGCTGGACATGAGGGCCTCGATGGCCTTCTCGCCCAGGCCGCGCACGCGCGCCATGCGCTCGGTCTGGTTCAGCTCGTCCGGGTGACGGCGCGCCTCGGCGATGCGGGCGGCCTCGCGCTCGCTCTCCATCTTGGAGAGCTCCTGGGCGTCCTCCACCATCTGCACGCGCGCCACGTCCTGCATGGCGGGGATGCGGGCGGGGTCGATGCCGGGGATCTGCGCGAGCACCTCGGGGGAGGCCTCGGCCACGTCCTTCGCCTGGCGGAAGCCGTGGGCGTAGAGCGTCTCGATGAGCATCTCGTTCACGCCGGGCAGCGCGCCGAGGCTCTTGTTCGCGAACTCGCGCATCTCGCGCACGCGGCTCTCGCTGTTGATGTCCAGCTTCCAGCCGGTGAGCTGGGCCGCGAGGCGCACGTTCTGGCCGCGCCGCCCGATGGCGAGCGAGAGCTGGTCGTCCGGGACGATGAGCTCCATGGCCTTGTTCGCCTCGTCGATGATCACGCGGCTCACCTCCGCCGGCGCGAGCGCGCTGCAGACGAAGCGGGCCGAGTCCTCGTCGAAGGGCACGATGTCGATCTTCTCGCCGCGCAGCTCCTGCACCACGGCCTGCACGCGGCTGCCCTTCATGCCCACGCAGGCGCCCACGGGATCCACGTCCGAGTCGCGGCTGCTGACGGCGATCTTCGCGCGGCCGCCGGGCTCGCGCGCCGCTGCCTCGATGACGACGATGCCCTCGGCGATCTCGGGCACCTCCATCTCGAAGAGCTTGGTGAGCAGGTTCACGCTCGCGCGGGACAGCACGATCTGGGGACCCTTGCTCTCGCGCAGCACGTCCAGCACGTAGGCCTGCACGCGGTCACCGGCGCGGTAGGTCTCGCGCGGCACCTGCTCGCGCACCGGGAGCACGGCCTCGGCGCGGCCCAGGTCCACGATGATGTTGCCGCGCTCGAAGCGGCGGGCGATGCCCGTCACGATCTCGTTCTTGCGGTCCTTGTACTCGTTGAAGACGTTCTCGCGCTCGGCGTCCCGGGTGCGCTGCAGGATGACCTGCTTCGCCGTCTGCGCGGCGATGCGGCCGAAGCCGCGGCGGAAGGTCTTCAGGCGCAGGATGTCGCCGTACTGGTCGTCCTGGGCCTTGGCCTCGGCGGCGTCCTCGTCGCGGTAGAAGATCTGGAAGACGAGCTCGTCGCCGGGCTCCACCTCCATGCCCTTGCGCTGCGCCTCGGCGAGGCTGAGCTGGTTCACGCCCTGCACGGGGTCGGTGATCTCGGTGACGACGACGATGGCCTGGAACAGCTCCACCACGCCCTTCTCGGTGTCGTACTTCGCCTCGAGGTTGCGATCCTGGCCGAAGTGCTTCTTGGCCGCGGTGGTCATCGCGTCCTCGAGCGTGGCGATGAGCACGCTCCGCTCGATGCCCTTGTCCTTGGCGACCTGGTCGAGCACGAGGTTGAGGTTGATGGTGGGGTTCGCCTGCGTAGCCATGGTCTTCTCCGAAAAGGGTCCACGGGCCTACCCGCTGAAGGAGTCAGCGAGCGCCCTGTATGTCAGCACCTAGAACTCGAACTCCAGATTCGCCTTGGCGATGTCCTTGAAGGGGATGCGGAAGACACCGCCCCCCTCCACGTCCACCGCCACGTCGTCCGCCGTGATCTCCACGAGCTTGCCCGTGAAGTTCTTGCGCGGCGGCTCGCCGATGGGGCCGAAGGTCTTCACCTTCACCCGCTCGCCTTTCACGCGCTCGAAGTGCGAGGGCTTCTTCAGCGGGCGGTTGACGCCGGGGCTGGAGACCTCGAGGTTGTACTCGTGGGGGATGAAGTCCTCCACGTCGAGCACGGTGTCCACCGCGCGGCTCACCTGGGAGCACTCCTCCAGCCCCACGCGGCCACCCGGCTTGTCGATGAAGAGCCGCAGCACCCAGCCCTCGCGCTCACGCAGGTACTCGAGCTCCAGCAGCTCCAGGCCCTCTCCCGCAACGATGGGCTCGAGGAGCTCCATCGCCCTCGACTCGACCGTCTGCTTGAAGTTGGACTCGGCCATCGCTGGGAACCTGGACCCCTGAAACGAAAAAAGCGGGCACGGCGGCCCACTTTTCGGTGAACGTCATCGAAAAATGTCGGCGGCCTCCCTACCACGCAAGGCCTTGCTATGTAAAGGAAGAACGCCGCGCGCGCAGGACGAAGTCCGGCAAGTTCAAGGACTTACCCGACCTCAACCCGCGGCCCCCACGTTATAACGCTCCCATGCACCTCATCGCCGCCGCCCAGATGGTCTCCACCGGAGACAAGGCCCACAACCTCGAGGTGGCGACGCGGCTCGTGCGCCAGGCGGCCGGGCTCGGTGCGCGGCTGGTGGGGCTGCCGGAGAACTTCAGCTGGATGGGCAACGACGCGGAGCGCGCCGCCGCAGCCGAGGGGCTGGAGGGGCCCACGCTCGCCCGCATGGCGCAGCTCGCCCGGGAGCTGAAGGTCACGCTGCTCGCGGGCTCGGTCCTGGAGACGGGGGCGCCGGGCGCGCGGCTCTACAACACCAGCGTGCTCTTCGGGCCGGACGGTGCGCGGCTCGCCGTGTACCGCAAGGTGCACCTCTTCGACGTGGAGGTGGGCGACGGGGCGACCTACCGCGAGAGCGCGGCGGTGGCCCCCGGCACCGAGGTGGTGGCGGCGCCCCTGCAGCCCGCGGAGCTGGGCACCCTGGGGATGAGCGTCTGCTACGACCTGCGCTTCCCCGAGCTCTACCGCCGCCTCGCCACCGCGGGCGCGACGGTGCTCGCGGTGCCCGCGGCGTTCACGCTGATGACCGGCAAGGACCACTGGGAGGTGCTGCTGCGCGCGCGGGCCATCGAGAACCAGGCCTACGTGCTCGCGCCCGCGCAGGGCGGCAAGCACAGCGAGAAGCGCGTCACCTACGGCCACGCGATGGTGGTGGACCCGTGGGGCCTCGTCGTGGCGCGCGCCTCCGAGGGCGAGGGGCTGGCCGTCGCCCCGGTCGACCCGGCCCTGCTCGCGCGCATCCGCGAGAACCTCCCCTGCCTCAAGCACCGCCGCCTGGACGTCTGAGTGCCCGCCGCCCATTCGTGCAGCCGGGGCCCGTCGCGCGGGACGCGGCGCGAGGGTAGAGTCCCCTCCCCCGTGCCCGCCCCCCTACCCCGCTGGAGACAGATGGCGCTCTTGTGCGCGCTCGCAGCGCCTGTGGGCTGCTCGCCCGGCGCCCCGCCCCCGCCGCCCGAGGACGCCCGCCCGAGCGCCCCGGCCCAGCCGCCGCGCGCCCACCTGCGCTCGGTGAAGGGCGGCGTGCTGCTCAAGCGCGCCGCGGGCGACGAGTGGGTGAGCGCGCAGGAGGGCCAGGCCCTCTACGAGAACGACAAGGTGCGCACCGTGGCGGGCGCGAGCGCGCTCGTGGCCTTCGTCAACGGCAGCGAGCTGAGCCTCGGCGAGAGCGCGCTGGTGGGCATCGCCGAGACGCGCCCTGCGCCCGGCCGCGACCGCTCCGACGTGACGGTGCTGCGCGGGCGCGTGGACGCCGAGCTGCAGGACCCCGAGCGCCAGTCGCTCACCGTCAGCACCCCGGCGGCCACCGTGAAGGCCGGAAGGGAGATCGTGTTCCAGTGAGCCCCCTGCTCCGCAACCTGGCCCGCAGGCTCTCCGGCGCGCTCGCCGCCGCGGTGGGCTTCGCCCTGCTCGTCATGGGCGCCTCGCCCCTCTCGCCGCGGACGGCCGCCGCGGCTGCCACTCCCACCGCGGCCGCGCGCGCCCCCGCTGCGCCGCAGCCCACGCCCACGCCCACGAGCGCGACGCTCGCCGCGGGCGAGACGCTGGAGCAGCTCGCGGAGCGCACGCTGGGAGACCGCCGCGCGGCCGCGGAGCTGCGCGCCCTCAACGGGCTCGCGCCGGACGCGAAGCCCGCGGCAGGCCAGTCGCTGCGGCTGCCGGGCCCCGAGCGCGGGCTCGCGCTGGGCGCGCTCGCGGCCGCCCGCAACGCGCTCGCGCAGACGCCGCCCGAGGCGCAGAAGCGCCAGGAGGCCGCCGCCGCGCTCGCCGAGGCCGAGGCGCACCTGCAGGCGGCCCGCTACGCGCGCGCGGCGCAGTCCGCGGATGCGGCGTGGCAGCTGGTCTCCGCGAGCGCGAGCAAGCCCACCGCCTTCACCGTGGACGTGGCGGAGAGCGGCGCCACCGCGGTGCACGCGCGCTCGGGCAAGCCGGTGCGCGTGGAGGCCGAGGGCGTCGTGCGCCCGGTGTACCCGGGCCAGGCGGCGACGGTGGAGAAGGGCCAGCCTCCGACCCTGAGCTTGCAGACCGCGCAGCCGCTCGCGGCGCCGCAGCTGCTGCAGCCCGAGCACGCGCGCAAGCTCAGCTTCCCGGCCGCGGCGCAGAAGGGGCCGAATGGCCAGCGCGCGCCGGTGCTGGGCCCGGTGCAGCTCGCCTGGAGCGAGGTGCCCGGGGCACGCGGCTACGAGGTCGAGGTGGTGCCGCCCTCGGGTGCGGCGCTGCGGCTGACGGTGGAGGCCCCCCGCGCGCGCCTGCCGCTGCTGCCCGCGGGGCTCTACCGCTGGAACGTGCGGGCGCTGGGCCCTGCCACGCCGGGCGAGGCCTCGGCCTCGCGGGAGTTCGAGCTCGCCCCCAGCAGCCTGAAGCTCGAGGTCAAGGGCTCGAGCTGGAAGTAGGAGAGAGGACCTCCCGTGCGTCTGTTCAAGGCCATCCTCCTGCTGATGCTGGTGGCGAGCATCGTTCCCACGGTGATGGTGGGCTGGCTCTCCGTGCACGACACGCGCGAGATCCTCGTGCGCGACGCGCAGGAGCTCACCCAGGAGCGCGTGGAGCAGCTGCGGCTCAAGAGCGAGCGCTACCTCGAGGAGCCCACGCGCGCGGTGATGTCGCTCGCGCGCGTGCCGGGCTTCTTCGCGCTGCCCTTGAGCGAGCAGCGCACGCACGTGGCGAGCGTGCTCAACCAGAGCCGCGAGGTGCTCGCGCTCACCGTCTTTGACGCGCGCGGCGAGCGGCTGCCGGGGCTGCAGGCCTTCGCCGTGAACGACGTCTCCCCCACCGCCATGGCCGGGCACGAGGCGCGCGCGCGCGGGCTGCTCGGTGGCCTCACCGAGCTGCGCTACGCGCCGGTGGCCCTGCAGCCGGGGACGGGGGAGCCGGTGGTGACGCTGGCCTTCCCCATCGGGGAGCCGGCGCGCGGCTACGTCGCGGCGGACGTGGCGCTCGCGGGGCTGCGGGCGATGCTGGCCGAGCAGCGGCTGGGCTCGAGCGGCTTCGCGTACCTGGTGGACCGCGACGGGCGGCTGCTCGCGGGAGGCCTCCTGCGCGAGCGCGCGGGCGCGGACGTCTCAGCCCGCCCGCCCGTCGCGCACATGCTGCAGGCGCTCGCGCGCTCCCCCCGGCGCGGGCTCTTCGCCGAGCTCTTCCACGTGGGCAACTTCGGCACGGGCGACGACGCGGTGGTGAGCGCGTACGCGGCGCTGCCGGGGCCCGGCTGGGCCGTGGTGAGCGAGCAGCCGGTGGCGCTCGCGTACAAGCAGGTGGCCACGATGGAGCGGCGCATCGTGCTGGGCGTGGGGCTCGCCTTCCTCGCGGCGCTCGCGCTCGCGGCGAGCTTCAGCCGCTACCTCACGCGGCCGCTCAAGGGCTTCATCGCGGGGGCGCTCGAGCTCGCGAAGGGCAAGTTCGGCGCGCAGGTGCGCGTGGAGCAGAAGAACGAGCTGGGGGAGCTGGCCCGGACCTTCAACTACATGAGCCAGCAGCTGCTCGCCTACGATCACGAGACGCGCGGGCTCTACGAGAGCCTGGAGAACGGCTACCTCGAGACGATCGTCGCGCTGGCCAACTCCATCGACTCGAAGGACGCGTACACGCGCGGCCACAGCCAGCGCGTGGCGGACGTGGCCATGGAGATCGGCCGCGAGCTGGGCCTGCCCGAGAGCGAGCTGAAGCAGCTGCAGTACGGCGGCATCCTCCACGACATCGGGAAGATCGGCATCCCCGAGGCCATCCTGCTCAAGCAGAGCCGCCTCACCGACGAGGAGATGGCGGTGATGCGCGAGCACCCGGTCATCGGGGACACCATCATCCAGCCGGTGAGCTTCCTGGGGCCCGGCGTGCGCGCCTGCGTGCGCAACCACCACGAGCGCTGGGACGGCACCGGGTACCCGGACAAGCTCGCGGGCGAGGCCATCCCGCTCACCGCGCGCATCGTGTCCTGCGCGGACACCTTCGACGCCTGCACCAGCACCCGCCCCTACCAGAAGGCGATGCCGCTCTCGGAGGCGATGGGCATCCTCGACCGCCTCAGCGGCCAGCAGCTGGACCCCCGGGTGGTCGCCGCGCTGCGCAGCGTGCTGCAGAAGCGCGGCGTGCGGGTGGAGGGGCACCGCCAGCCGGTGAAGCTCGCATCCTGACCTGACCGGATGTTACAGACGGCCCCTCGCTGTTACCGCCCAAGAGAGGGACACCCGCCGTGAGCTTCTGGGATCGCATCAAGCCTGCCGCCCGCCCCCCCACCGCCACCGACGTGAAGCTCTCGCCGGACGGGCGCACGCTCACGCTCGGGTGGGACGACGGTTTCACCACCCACGCGAGCGCCCAGCACCTGCGCCAGCAGTGCCCCTGCGCCGAGTGCGTGGACGAGTGGACGAACAAGCGCACCCTGGACCCCTCGCGCGTGCCGGCGGACCTGGCCATCACCCAGGTGCAGCCGGTGGGCAACTACGCGCTCGCCTTCGCCTTCGGAGACGGGCACTCCACCGGCATCTACCACTGGACGCACCTGCGCGAGCTGACGAAGCCCTAGCGCTTCCCGAGCCTAGGGCGGCCCCACCTGCTCGCGCACCAGGGCGAGCAGCGCGTCCAGGTTGAAGGGCTTCTGCAGGAAGGCGCGCCAGCCGTACTCGGCCTGGCTCACCTTGGGCTTGAGCGCGCTCATCAGCACCACGGGCACCTGGGCGAGCCGGGGGTCCGCGCGCGCGGCCTTGAGCAGCTCGAGCCCGTCCATCGCGGGCATCATCAGGTCCGCGATGACCAGGTCCGGCGGGCTCTCCTGCATCGCGCGCAGCGCGAGGGCGCCGTTGGGGAAGCCCAGGGCGCGATAGCCCTCCAGCTCGAGGATGTCCTTCAGGGCCTCGAGGATGTCGAACTCGTCGTCGACCACGAGCACGGTGGTCATTTGCGGCTCCCGAAGATGCGCCGCTTCTTGCGCTTCGGGGCCGGGACGGCGAGCGAGCGGGCCTGCCCGCTGAGGATGCCCTCGGCCGCCGGGAAGGGCCCGTCCACCTCGATGCCCTTCTGCGAGATGCGGAACTCGCGGATGGCGCTGTCGTAGGCGCTCTCGCGCACCTTCATGATGGAGACGAGCCGGTGCAGCTCGCTCTGCAGCTCCACGTTGCGCAGCAGGATGACGTTCTCCACCGCGCCGCCCAGCTCCTGGTTGGGCATCTCGATGTCCGGGCGGAACAGCGGCGTCTCCTCGCTGAAGACGGTGGTCACGTCCAGGATGCGCAGCTGGTGGGTGAGCGCGCTGAGGAAGCGCCCCAGCCGGTCCGGGTACACCGTGGCCGAGCGGAAGCCGGAGATGCCGTCCACGAAGAGGCGCAGGCGCTGCTTGCCCACGTCGCGCTCGCGGATGCGCTCGAGCAGCCGCTCCGCGAGGCTGTCCAGGTTGTTCTCCAGCGGCGGCTGCCACTGGATCTCCAGGAGCTTGCTCTTCACCGCCCGGGCGAGGTGGATGCCCACCGCCTCGCCCTTCTCCACGAGGCGCGGCGGGGTCTCGAAGAAGCCGAAGTACACGCCGGGCTCGCCCGCCCGGGACCCCTCCTCGAGGAACTTGAGCCCCAGCAGCGTCTTGCCCGTGCCGGGTGCGCCGAGCAGCGTGGTGGCGGAGCCCGAGAGCACCCCGCCGTGCAGCGCCTCGTCCAGGCGCTTGATGCCGAAGGCCATGCGGATGCGGTCCTCGCGGGCGCGCTCGTGCGGGTCCGCGAACTGCACCTCGGTGCGCGGGTGGATGACCACGCCGTCGCGCGAGATCTCCACCTCGTGGCGGCCGAGGAGGCAGTCGCTGCCGCGGAACTTGTGCACGGTGAGCTCGCGCACCCCGCGCGGCCCCACGTTCTGCAGGCTGAGCTCGAGGATGCCGTCCACGGAGGTGTTGGCCGCGTGGGCCTCGGCGGCGCCGCGCGGGGTGAGCATCAGGGTGGTGCAGCCCAGCAGCGAGGTGAAGGCCTGCTGCTCGTGCAGGTACTTCTTGAACGCGAGCGTGGTCGGAGCGAACTCCCCCGCGGCATCCAGCCCGTCCACGACGAGCAGCGTGGCGCGGTGCTTGCGGGCCGCGTCGCGCACGAAGGCGAGCAGCCCCTCCAGCCCCTCGCGCTCGAGCACGTCGTAGCCGCTGAGGTAGCGCAACTGGCCGGGGATGACCTCCTCGTCGAAGAAGGACATCGAGCGGATGTTGGAGAGCATGCGCGCGTGGCTCTCGGAGAGCAGCGTGACGTAGAGCGCGCGGCCCCCCCGCATGACGTGGTTGAAGCAGATCTGGTTGCCGAGCACCGTCTTGCCCGTGCCCGGCGGGCCCAGGATCACATAGGACGCGGTGCGGATGAGGCCGCCCTTGAGGATGAAGTCCAGGCGTTGCACGCCGGTGGCCACCCGCTCCTGCGTGTCCTGTTGCGCGGGCTCCTTCTCGCCGCGTCCGTGCTTGCCTGCCATGCGTGCCCTCCACTCCTCGAAGCGCTGCGTGAGAGATCAGTAGGTCTGGCTGCGGGAGAGCGGAACCTCGAGCGTGAACGTGGCGCCCGCTCCGGGCCGGCTCTCCACGCGCACGCTCCCCCCGTGGGCGAGCGCCGTCTGCTGCACGAGGTACAGCCCCAGCCCGAGGCTGGAGCCCTGGTACGACTCGGTGGCCCGCTCGAAGCGCTCGAAGATGCGCGCCTGCGCCTCCAGGGGCACGCCGATTCCCTCGTCGCGCACGCTCAGCTGCGCGCGCCCGTCCACCCGCCGCAGCCGCAGGGAGACCGGCCGGCCCACCCCGTACTTGAGGGCATTGGAGAGCAGCGCCTCGAGCGCGTGGGCGAGGCGCTGCACGTCCGCGTAGCCCACCACGCCGGGCTCCACGTCCAGCGAGAGCGGGCAGCCCGCGTGGGCGGCCTCGTCGCGGTGGCGCGCGACCACCTCGTGCACCAGCGCGGAGAAGTCCACCTGGGCAATCTCCAGGGGAAGCCCGCGCTGGGGGCGCGCCGAGTCCAGCAGCGAGCCCGCGAGCCGCTGCAGGCGCTCCACCTGCTGCGCGGAGGCGCTCAGGTGCTCGCGCAGCTGCGCGCCCGGCAGCCCCTCGCCGCCGTTGCGCTCCAGCGCGCGCAGGAGCCCCTGCAGGCGCAGAGCCAGGGCGGTGAGCGGGGTGCGCAGCTCGTGCGCCGCCGCGCCGAAGAAGGCGTCCCGCCGCCGCACCGCGCTCAGCGCCTGCTCGCGCAGGCGCAGCAGCGCGCGCACGTTCGCCACCAGCTCCGCCGGCTCGATGGGCAGCGTGAGGTAGGCATCCGCGCCCCCCTCGAGGCCGCGCACCTTGGCCTCCGAGTCCAGGCGCTCGCCGGACAGGTGCACCACCAGGATGCCCGCGGTGGTGGGGTTGGCCTTGAGCCGGCGCGCCACCTCGAAGCCGTTGAGGCCGGGCATCTGCACGTCCAGCAGGATGAGCTCGGGCAGCCCCGCGGCGAGCCGCAGCGCCTCGGCCCCTTCGCCGGCCTCGAGCGTGCGGAAGCCCGCGAGCCGCAGCGTGCGCGAGGTGACGTAGCGCACCACGGGGTCGTCGTTCACGATGAGGATGCTGGCGGGCTCGGAATCCGACACGGGTGGGAGTGCGCCCCCCGGGCTGGCGGGCGGGCTGACTCCCAAGGTGCGGAGCCTCGTATCCGGCCGCAAGCGCCGCGCGTGAGGGGCGCGTTCACCGGGAGGCAACCGGCCGCTCGCCTCCCCTCGCGCCCTACTTCACGACGCGCAGGTGGCTGCGGCGCGGCCCGCCCGGAGGCGGCGGCTCCTTGGGGGGCCCCTCGGACTCGGCGGTGGCGGGGGGCGGCGGCGTCACGGCGAGCGGCTGCGGCGCGGGCTCGGGCCGCAGCGGCGCGGAGACCGGTGCGGGGACGCCCGGGGCGGGGTCCTCGGCCCGGTCGCAGGAGACCTCGCGCAGCACGGCGCGGGGGCGGGCGCCGCCCGGGACGGGCGCGGGAACGGTCGGCGCCTCGCGCGGCGTGGGCGGCGTGGCGAGCGGGTGCTGCAGCAGCTCCTGCGGCATGTCCTCGGGGTAGAGCCAGAACTCGCGCGACACGTGGCTGGTGATGGCGAAGAGCGCGTTCCAGGGCACCGCGACGGTGAAGCGGCTGCCGGAGAAGCTCAGCGTGGAGCGCACCCCCCACTCGTTGACCGTGAGGTCCGGCGGGTCGAAGCGGTAGCTGAGGTTGAGGCGCAGGTGGGCCTCGCCGCCCAGGTGCGAGGGCACGGCCACGCCGGGCCGGCGCGCGTCCAGGTGGATCATGACCATCCCCTGGTCGAGCGCGGCGAGCAGCCGCTCCTTCTTCTCTGGGACCTTCGATTCCATCCCGCTCATGTTCTCCGAGGAGCTCCCCTCTTGGCCAGTGAGGTTGCTAACGCCGCCGCACGGCCCGGTCCATCTCCCGCTTCGTCTCGCGCTCCTTGATGTCCTGGCGCCGGTCCTCGTGCGTCTTGCCCCGGCACAGGCCCAGCTCCACCTTCGCCTTGCCGTCGCGGAAGTAGAGCACCAACGGGATGATCGAATAACCGCGCTCGCGCACCTTCGCCGCCCAGCGATCCAGCTCCGCGCGGTGCAGCAGCAGCTTGCGGCCGCGCGTGGGCTCGTGGGTGAAGACGCTCGCCGGGTTGTAGACCCCGATGTGGGCGTTGAGCAGGAACAGCTCGCCGCCCTTGGGGAGCGCGTAGGCGTCCGCCAGGTTGGCCGTCCCCTCGCGCAGCGCCTTCACCTCGCTGCCCAGGAGGCTCAAGCCCGCCTCGAGCTTCTCGTCCACGGTGTAGTCGTGGCGCGCGCGGCGGTTCTCCGCGATCAGCTTCACCCCGGGCTCGGCGCCCACGCCCTTTGGTTTGCCAGCCATGGAGGAAAGAAGCGGACCCCTCTACCCCTGCAGCGGGCCGTTGTCGATGAGGCGCGTGGTGCCGGCGAACGCGGCCACCAGCAGGCGCGCCCTCTGCCCCGGGGCCACCTGCTCGAGCGGGCGCAGCAGCTCGGGGTCCACGAGGTCCACGTAGTCCTCGCGCAGCTCGGCGGCCCGCAGCTCCTGGCGCACCGCGCCCGTGAGCGCCTGCGCGCTGCGCTCGCCGCGCGCGAGCAGGGCCGCCGCCGCCTTGAGCCCCCGCGAGAGCGAGAGCGCGCGCTCGCGCTCGGCGGGCGAGAGGTAGGCGTTGCGGCTGCTGAGCGCGAGCCCGTCGGGCTCGCGGATGGTGGGCATCCCCACGATGTCCACGCCCAGGTGCAGGTCCCGGTTGAGCGCGCGGATGACCTGCAGCTGCTGGAAGTCCTTCTCGCCGAACAGCGCCACCTCCGGCCGGAACAGTGCGAGCAGCTGGGTGACGATGGTGGCCACGCCGCGGAAGTGCCCGGGGCGGCGCTCGCCGCACAGCCCCTGGCTCACCCCCTCCACCTCCACGTAGGTCTGGTAGCCGGCCGGGTACATCGCGCCCGGCTCGGGGGCGAAGACGGCCTCCACGCCCGCGGAGGCGCACTTGGCCAGGTCCCCCTCGAGGTCGCGCGGGTAGCGGGCGAGGTCCTCGCGGGGGCCGAACTGCGTGGGGTTCACGAAGATGGAGGCCGCCACCACGTCCGCGCGCGCGCGGCCCTCGCGCATGAGCGAGAGGTGCCCGTCGTGCAGGAAGCCCATGGTGGGCACCAGCGCGAGCCTGCGCCCGGAGGCGCGCAGGGAGCGGGTGAAGGCGTGGACGTCCTCGAGGGAGCGCAGCAGCGTGGGGGCGGCAGCCATGGAGTCCGTCCTAGACCGGCACGCCGTAGACGGGGCCGATCTTCAGCTCGCCCCCGTCCGCAGTGTCCGCCGTGAGGGCGACGTTGGCCACGGTCGTGGCGGTGGGCGCCTGGGTGCCCGCGGCGACCGGCTCGGGCGCCGGCGCGGGCACGGCCTCGGCGTTGGAGGCCACGAGCCGGATGGTCTTGCTCTTGAACGAGTGCTCCTCGTCCGGGAAGACGCCCTCGCGCACCTCCGAGAAGAAGGCGCGGGTGGCCTCGGAGATGTTGCCGTGCAGGTCCGTGTAGCGCTTCACGAACTTGGGCTTGAAGTCCGGGTTCATCCCCAGCAGGTCGTAGCAGACCAGCACCTGGCCATCGCAGTGCTTGCCGGCGCCGATTCCAATCGTCGGGATGCTCAGGCGCGCGGTGATCTGCTTCGCGAGCTCCAGCGGCACGCCCTCGAGCACCAGCGCGTAGCAGCCCGCGCGCTCGAGCGCGAGCGCGTCCTGGAGGATCTTCTGCGCCTGCTCCTCCTCGCGCCCCTGCACCACGTAGCCGCCCATCTTGTGCACGCTCTGCGGCGTGAGGCCCAGGTGGCCCATGACGGGGATGCTCGCGCGGGTGATGGCCGCGACCGTGGCGGCGAACTCCTCGCCGCCCTCGAGCTTCACCGCGCCCACGCCGCCCTCGGCCACGAGCCGGCCCGCGTTGCGCACTGCCTCCTCCACCGAGACCTGGTAGCTCATGAAGGGCATGTCGCCGACCACGTGCGCGCGCCGCGCCCCGCGCATCACGGCCTGGCAGTGGTAGACCATCTGGTCCATGGTCACCGGGAGCGTGGAGTCTCGCCCCTGGAACACCATGCCCAGGCTGTCTCCCACGAGCAGCACGTCCGCGCCGGCATCGTCGAGGATGCGGGCAAAGGTGGCGTCGTAGGCCGTGACCATGCAGACCTTCTGCGAGGCCTGCTTCATCCGCTTCAGCGTGTGGATGGTGACCTTGTCCTTCACGGTTCACCTCCTGTGTGGACTGCGGGTGGGTGCTGCGCGCCCCTCCGCCCGGTCGCCCGCTCGCCGTCCCCCGGGGGGGCTCGCCGGAGGGTGCCGGGTGGGAGGCGCCAGGACCATAACGCGCCCCCGGCCGATGTGGAGCCCTTCCGCACGGAGACGCACGCACGGCTGGACACTTGACCGTCCCGGGCCGCCCCGGGCTCCGGACTTCCCGGGCTAGGGACGCTGGCGGCCCGCCGGCAGGTAGTGCTGGGTGCCGTGGCGGGTCTTGCGCACCATGGCGAGCAGCCCCTCCAGGTCCTCGGGGTTGTTCACGAAGTCGATGTCCGAGGTGTTCACCACCAGCAGGGGCGTCTCGCTGTAGTGGAAGAAGAAGTCGTTGTACGCGCGCGTGAGGCGCTCGAGGTAGCCCGGGTCGATGCGGCGCTCGAAGTCGCGGCCGCGCTTCTTGATGCGGCTCTGCAGCACGTCCAGGCGCGCCTGCAGGTAGATGACCAGGTCCGGCTTCGTCACGCGCGGCCCCAGCGCCTCGAACACCCGCTCGTAGAGCGCGAGCTCGTCCTCGCTCAGGTTGAGCGTGGCGAAGATGCGGTCCTTGGCGAAGAGGTAGTCGCTCACCGTGAGCGAGCGGAACAGGTCCTGCTGGAACAGGTCCTGCTGCTGGCGGAAGCGGCTGAGCAGGAAGAAGAGCTGCGTCTGGAACGCGTACTTCTCCTTGTCCGCGTAGAAGCTGGAGAGGAACGGGTTCTCCTCCACCACCTCCAGCACCTTCCGGCCGCCGGAGCGCTCCGCGAGGATGTTCACGAGGCTGGTCTTGCCCACCCCGATGACGCCCTCGACCACGATGTAGCGCGGGTCGCTGCGCGGGTCGTTCCGGGAGTCGTTCTGCCGCGGTTCCATGGCCTGCCCTTCCCTCCGAGAACGTGCGCCGGGGCCGATTTTCCGGCCCCGCAGCGCGCGCCGAGCACCTAACCACGCGCGGCGCGGCGCGGGCAATTCGCGCGAAAAAACGCGAGCGGTTCCAGGCGCTTGGGGCGCGAGCCCGCGCGCGAGCACGGCCGTTGACGCGGCCGTGGCGCTTCACCTACCTTGCGCACCGCCGTTCGACACCAAGCGACACCCTGCAACAGGGATGGTTGGGGAGGCTACGGGGCGCATGAGCCGAGGGCAGCGGGTGAAGGCGGCGGTGGTGCACCTCCAGGAGCGCAGCGCGGAGGCACGCGTGCGCCAGGACGCGGACGGCCGCGCGGTCGGAGCGCCTGCGGGCCACGAGCCCGCCGAGCCGATCGAGGCGAGCCCCCTGTACGGCGTGGCCCTGCTCAAGGCGGCGATGGAGCTCAAGCGCCAGCCGAACCGGGAGCTGGAGGAGATCCTCTCCGGCGTGCTCGCGCGCATGCGCATCCCGGAGGACGAGTTCCGCCGCTACCTCGCCCAGAACGGCGGGCTGCTGCGCCAGGTGGCCGAGCGCAAGCGCTTCTGAGCGCTCGCGCCGCCCTGCCCTACTCCGCCGCGTCGTCGGCGTCCGGCGCTGCGCCGCCCAGCGGCGTGGTGCCGGACTCGGGCGCGAGCGTGCCCAGGGCCCGCTCGAGCGCGGCGAACTCCTCGGGCGCGAGCGTCTCGGCGCGCCGCGTGGGCTCGAGGCCCGCCTGCGCGAGCGCCTGCGGGAGCAGCTCCGGCGCGACGAGCGTGCGGTCGCTCTTGAGCGAGTTGAGCAGCGTCTTGCGCCGCTGGGCGAAGCCCGCCTTCACCACGCGGATGAAGCGCGTGTCGCTGAGCACCGGGGCGCGCGGCGCGGGCAGGCGCGTGAGCCGCAGCACCGCCGAGTCCACCTTGGGGGGCGGATGGAAGCGCGCGGCCTCCAGCGTGAGCAGGTTCTCCGCCTCGAAGTAGAGCCCGAGCAGCACGCTGAGCAGGCCGTAGTCGCGCCCGCCCGGCTTCGCCGCGAGCCGCACGACGACCTCCTTCTGCAGCGTGAACACCGCGCGCGTCACGCTGCGGCGCTGCTCGAGTACGCGAAAGAGGATGGAGCTGGTGAGGTGGTACGGGAGGTTTCCCGCCACCGCCACCTCGGGCGCGCCGGCCACCTCGGCGAAGTCCACCGTGGCGGCGTTGCCCGCCACCACCTTCACGCCGGGGATGGCCTCCTTCTCCAGCACCGCGACCATGTCCCGGTCGCGCTCCACCGCCGTCACGCGCGCGCCGGTGGCCGCGAGGAAGCGCGTGAGGTGGCCGAGCCCCGGGCCCAGCTCCACCACGGGCTCGTCCTTGCGCAGCAGGAGCGCGTCGCTGATCTGCTCGAGCGCGTCCGGGTCGCCGAGGAAGTTCTGGCCCCAGCTGTGCTTCGCCTGCAGGCCGTGGCGCTTGAGGATGTCTCGGGGGGAGTCGAAGGTGAAGCTGCGGGTCACGGGGCCTTCCTCACATGCGCCAGGCGGGGTCCGCCGCGAGGCGGAAGTCGCCGCGCAGTCCGCGCCGCCACGCCTCGTAGCCGGCGACCGCGATCATCGCGCCGTTGTCCGTGCACAGGCGCACCGGCGGGAGGAACAGCTTCAGGCCCCGCTCCTCGGCGCGCTCCTGGCACAGGCTGCGCAGCCGCGAGTTGGCCGCCACGCCGCCGCACACCACCAGCTGCGTGAGGCCGAGGCGCTTCGCCGCGAGCACGAACTTGCGGCTGAGGCTGTCCGCCACGGCCTCCTGGAAGCTCGCGCACAGGTCCGCGAGCGCCTGGCCCTGCGGCACGCCGTGCTTCTTCACGTGGTGCAGCACCGAGGTCTTCAGCCCGCTGAAGGACCAGTCGAAGTGGTCCGTCTGCGGCAGCGCGCGCGGAAAGCGGATGGCCGTGGGGTCGCCCTTCTGGGCGAGCTGATCGATGGGCAGCCCGCCCGGGTACGGCAGCCCGAGGATGCGCGCCGTCTTGTCGAAGGCCTCGCCGGCCGCGTCGTCGCGGGTGCTGCCCACCAGGCGGTAGCGCCCGTAGGCCTGCACCTCGTAGAGGCTGGTGTGGCCGCCGCTGACCACCATCCCGAGGAAGGGAGGCTCGGGCGCGTCCTCCAGGAGGCGGATGGCCAGCAGGTGGCCCTCGAGGTGGTTCGCGCCCACGAAGGGCTTGCCGGTGGCGAGGCTGAGGCTCTTGGCCACCTGCAGGCCCACCAGCAGCGCGCCGATGAGGCCGGGGCCCGAGGTGACGGCGATGAGGTCCACGTCGTCCAGGCGCTTGCCCGCGCGCGTGAGCGCCTCGTGCAGCACCGGCATCACCTGCACCACGTGGTTGCGGCTGGCGAGCTCCGGCACCACCCCACCCCAGCGCCGGTGGATGTCCACCTGGGTGGACACGACGTCGGAGAGCACGCGCCGGCCGTCCTCTACCAGCGCCGCAGCGGTCTCATCGCAGGAGGTCTCCAGGCCGAGTACGAGCACGGCCTGGGGTTAACACGCCGCCCGGCTAGTTGCCGAGTTCCTTCAGCATCGCTCGCACGTCTGCTGCCGACGAGCCTGCCGGCTCGAGGAGCAGGTACTTGCGGTAGGCCTGCGCCGCCTGCGCGTTCTGCCCGGTGAACTGCAGGCCCATGCCGAGCGCGAGCCAGGCGCGCGCGTTGCCGTCCTCGGCCTTCACCGCCTCCTGCAGCAGGCGCACCGCCTCGCGGTAGCCCGAGTTGCCGGGGTCGCTGTTGACCAGGGCGATGCCCAGGCCGGCCTTGGCATCCATCGAGTCCGGGCGCAGCGCGAGCGCCTTGCGGTAGCTCACCGCGGCGGCCCGGAAGCGCTGCCCGGCGTTCGCGGCCTGCGCGAGCTTCATCAGCTGCGGGTAGTCGGCCTCCCCGCCTGCGCGCGCGGGGGCAGCGGCAGGAGTCTCGGGCGAGGCGACGGGCTGCGTGGGCGCCGGCGCGGTCACCGTGGGCGCCGCGGTGGGCTGCTGCGCCGCTGCACTCGGCGCAGGGGCAGCGGGGGCCGCCGTCGCGGGCGCGGGAGCAGCAGCGACTGCGGGCGCGGTGGCCTCGGGCGCGGCCGCCTGGGGCGCCGTGGCCGGAGGCGGGGCGACCGCCGCAGGCGCCGCCGCGGAGGGCGCCGGCGCCTGGACCTCGGGCGCGGGCGCAGGCGAGGCCGGCCGGCGCACGCCCCACACGACGGCGGCACCGAGCAGCAGCGCGCCGACGGCGAGCCCCACGAAGAGGCCGGTGCGGGAGGGAGGCTCCGCGCTCACGGCGAAGCTCTTCATCGGCGCGGCGGCGGCCACCGGCGTGCCCTGCGCGGGCGTGCCGTGGCCCGGATGGGGCGGGAGCGCGAGCGGGGGCTTGGCAGCCACCGGCTCGGGCGCGGGCACGGGCGCAGCCACGGGCTCGGGCGGCGGAAGCGGCTTCGGCGCGTCGATGGCGGCGCCCCCGAACACGGGCGGGCGCGACGCGGCAGCGGGCTCCACGGAAGCCGGAGCGGCGGCCACGGGAGCGGGAGCGGGAGCGACCGGCGCGGGTGCTGCGGCCACGGGCGTCTCAGACGTCACGCGCGGCGCGGCGGGGGTGGACTGGGAGACCGAGGGCGACCACGACGGCGAGGGGCCCCAGGTGCTCGCGGCGCCCAGGCCATCGGTGTCCACGTGGCTCCAGTCGAGCAGGAGGCTGCGATGCTCCCGGGCCTGCTGGCCGTGCGCGGGCGGCGGCGCGACGAGGAACGCGGAGGCGTCCTCGTCCACGTCCGGCAGCGCCGAGAGCTCCGGGGCGATCTCTGGCAGCTCGGCGGTCGCGGCGCCCTTTGCACTGCGGCGCGGCTGCGCCTCGAAGGCATCCGGTGCGGGCTCGGCACGCTTGGGGCGCGGCGCGAAGAGCACCACGTTCGCGGGCGGCGACGCAGGGGGCGCGGCGGCGGCCGGCGCAGGCAGCGGCACGGCCTGCTCGTCCGGCACGCCCGCGGGCGGCGCGAGCACGCTCTGCAGCGGAGGCTTGGGCGCAGGCGGCGCGACGGGCGCGACGGCGGGCACGGCCGGAAGCTCCGGCTCGGGCGCGCGCACGGCGGCGACGGCCGGCGCGGGCGAGGGCACCGGGATGGGCGCGGGCCCAGGGGCCGGCTGCGGCGAGGGCGCCGGGCCGGGCTCGGGCGTGGGGGTGACGGCGGGCGCGGCGTTGAGCCACACCTCGATGCCGGGCTTGGGCTCGTAGGCCGGGTCCAGCGAGCTGCTGCCCAGCTCGCGGATGAGGCCCTCGAAGTAGAGCTTGCTGATGATGCCGAGCGCGGCGAGGTCCTCGAAGTCCGAGTCCTCCACCACGCGGCTCAGGGCGCGCTTGCCGTCGAAGAGGCGCAAGAGCCCGTTCACCTCGTCGGGGATCTCGGAGAGGCGCTCGGCGAGCTGGCGGTAGTCGATCTCGAAGACGGTCTCGAGCGGCGGCAGCTGCTCGAGCATGCGGCCCCACTCGTCGAGGCGGCGCATGCCCTCCATCAGCAGGCCCTGCGTGGAGACCTCGATGCGGTCCGCGCGCTCGAGGGGGCCGAACTGCACCTCGAACTGGCCCTCGAAGGTGTTGAGCATGCGGTAGAAGGCGTTCTCGCCCTTGAGCCGCCCCAGCTCGGCATCCACCACCCGCCCCTCGCGGAAGTAGATCATGCCCACGCGCTCGCCCTGGATGGCGATGGTGCCCGTCTTGCGGCCGATCTCGAAGGTCTGGACGAGGTCCACCACGCCCATGTCCGCGAGGCTCCCGCTGAAGCCTCCCTTCGTCTCCTTCTTCTCGATCCTCTCCTTCTCCGCCTTCTGGAGGATCATCTTCACGCGGGTGACGATCTCTTTGATGTAGATCGGCTTGGTGAGGTAGTCGTCCCCGCCGAGCTCCAGCCCGCGCACCTTGAACTCGACCGACTTCTGGTTGGTGAGGAAGACGAAGGGGATGAACTTGAAGCGCTCGTCCGTCTTGAGCGCCCGGCACAGCTCGAAGCCGTCCATCTCCGGCATCTTCGTGTCCGCGAGCACGAGATCCGGAGGGCTGATCTGAACCTTCTCGAGTGCGTCCTTGCCGTGGATGGCGGTGGTGACGGAGAAGCCGGCCTTCTTCAGGCTCACCTCCATCACCCGGAGGCTCTTCGCGTCGCCATCGACCAGGAGCAGGTGCTGCTTGGCCACGTGTGCTTACCTTTCGCTGCCGGCGCTACCGAGGAGAAAGCCGGGCGCGAGGAGAGGCGGGATGATCACGTTGCGCGTTGCACGCTGTCAACGGCTGCGGGGGCTCGGGGCCATGACCGGCTCCCTGCCCTGCGGACGGCCCCGCACCTAGCGGAACAGGCCCTTCTTGGGGGCCTTCCCCTTGCGCATCTCGATGAGGCGCAGCTCCTGGTTCGCCTCGAGGTGCTTGGGGTTCGCCTGGACCGCGAGCCGGAAGTGGCGCTCGGCGCGATCCGCGTCGTTCTCGACCCGGGCGATCACCCCCAGCTGGTAGTGCGCGCGGTCACAGGTAGGTTCCGCGCGCACGGCATCCGCCATCATCTGCTTCGCGCGCGGGATCTCGCCCTTGCGCTGGGGGTCCATGTACAGCGCCCAGGCGCGCGCCGCGAGGTACAGCGGCTTGGGGTCCGCCTGGTGCGCGCGGCCGTAGAGCTCCTCGGCCTGGGCGAACTCGCGCTTGCGCAGCAGGGCCTCGCCCCGCTTGAAGAAGTCCGCGGCGGCCTCGGTGGCGTTGGCCGGGGGCTTGGGCGCCGCGGTGGCCTGGGCGCGCGCGAGCTGCTGCAGGTAGGCCTGGCGCTTCGCGTCGTCGTAGAGGACCTCGTAGGCCTCGCGGATGGACTCGAACACCGAGGTCATCTTCGGCGCGAGCGCCGAGAGCGCCGGGGGCAGGCGGTCCGGGTGGAACACCTTGGCGAGCGAGAGGAACGCCGTCTTCACCTGATCGCGGCCTGCCTGGGGCGCGAGCCCGAGCACCGCGAAGTGGTCGCGCGGGCCGCGCAGCGCGGCGAAGCGCTGCTCGATCTGCGCGGCGAGCTTTCCCTCTTCCGCGCTGGGGGCAGTGGCGGCGGTCGCCGGACTGGAGGCGGCGGCAGGCGCTGCGGCCGCCGGCACCGGGGCAGGCGCAGGAGGCTCGCCGGGGCGCGACGGCAGCGCGCCCATGTTCTCCATGGCACGGCGAAGCAGCCGCTGCCGGCGCATCCGCGCCGCGTCTTCCGGATTGTTGGGGTCCCCCACGTCGTCCTCGTCGAACCCCCAGGAGTCCTGCATCCCGGGGTCGTCCAGGGGTGCAGTGTCTCCAGAAACGGTGCCGTTGTCACCCGTCGTCGCCAGCTCGACCTCTGCCTCGACGATGGCCTCGACCGGCAGCACCTCCGCCTCGGCCGTGAGCTGCTCGAAGCCGACGAGCGCCTCGAGGTTCGCGTCCACCTGCTCGAAGACCGCGTCGAACGAGGAGGAGAGGCTCTGCGGCTGACCGCCCCGCGGCTCGGAGACGATGCGCCACAGGTCGTCCTCCCCGGGCGCCTGCGCCGAAGGCCCGAGAAACAGGGGCTGCGGCACCGACGCCGGGACCTGCGTCCACGCGTCCTCGACGTTCGCGGCGGAGGCGCTCGGCGCGTCCGCGGCAGGGAGCTCGGGCTCGGTGGGCAGGGGCTCCGCCTCGAGCACCGGAGGCTCGACGGAGCTCAGGTCCAGCGTCGGGAGCTCCTCTGCAGAGGGCGCAGCAGGCGCGGGGCGCGGCGGAGCCGTGGGGCCATCCGCGAGCCACGCCTCCAGGGGCGAGGAGCCCGCCCCCGCGCGGCGCAGTGCCTCCTGCATGTCGTGCAGCAGGGCGTCCTGCGCACGCTGGCGCGCATCGCGCAGGGCCTGCGTCTCCTGGGCCGCCTGCACGGGCGCGATCGCATCGCCCCACGAGCCCGTCAGGACGTCGTCGTCGGCCGTGAGCAGCTCCGTGACCGGGAGGATCTCCGGCTCCGACTGCGCGGTGACCGGGGCACCTGCGTCCACGGGGAACAGCGTCGGAGGCGGGGTGCGACGCGGCGCCGGCACGCTGCGCCTGCGCTGCTCCTCCTGGTGTTGCTCCCAGTCGAGGCGCAGCTGCGCGAGCCGCGCAGCCTCTGCGTCGCGCTCCGCGGCCTCCCGGCGGGCGTGCTCGGCCTCGAGCGCCGCCTGCACGCGCTGGGTCTCCTCCGCCTGGCGCAGCGCCTCGGCGTGGCGCGCGGCCTCCTGGGCACGCACCGCTTCTGCGAGCCGCGCCTGCTCCGCGGCGAGGGCCGCCTCGGCAGCGCGCGCCTCCTCGGCGAGGCGCACCTGCTCTGCGAGGAAGGCCTCCTCCGCGAGGCGAGCCGCTTCGGCCTGACGGGCCTCCTCGGCGAGTCGAGCCTCCTCCGCGAAGCGGGCCTCTTCGGCGAGCTGTGCCTCGCGAGCGAGGCGGGCCTCTTCGGCCAGACGCGCCTGCGCTGCGAGGTGCGCCTCGTGGGCGAGACGCGCCTCTTCGGCGAGGCGGGCCTCTTCTGCGAGCCGTGCAGCCTCGGCCCGGCGCGCCTCGTCTGCGAGGCGGGCCTCTTCGGCCAGGCGCGCCGCTTCCGCTGCGCGGGCCTCCTCGGCCTTGCGAGCGAGCTCCGCGAGGCGGGCCTCTTCGGCGAAACGCGCCTGCTCGGCCTGGAGCGCCTCCTCGGCCCGACGCGCCAGCTCGGCGGCGTAACGCTCCGCGGCCTCACGGGCTGCCGCGGCAATCCGCGCTTCCTCTGCGGCCTGCGCTTCCGCCGCGAGACGCTCGCGCTCGCGACGCGCTGCTTCCTCGGCGAGACGGAGCGCCTCGGCGGCGCGGGCCTCCTTCTCAAGCCGGCGCTCCTCCTCGGCGAGACGCTGCGCCTCGGCCACGCGAGCGGCCTCCGCAACGCGCTCCGCTTCGGCCACGCGCTCGGCCTCGAGCCGTGCCGCTTCGGCGCGCAGCTGCTCTTCGATCCGAGCCGCCTCCGCGGCACGAGCCAGCTCGGCAAGGCGCGCCTCTTCCGCTGCGCGCGCCTCCTCGGCCAGGCGCGCCGCTTCCGCAACGCGCGCCTCCTCTGCCCGTCGCGCCTCTTCGGCGAGGCGGGCCTCCTCCGCGAGACGAGACTCCTCGGCCAGTCGCAGTTCCTCAGCAAGCCGCGCGGCTTCTGCCAGGCGAGCCTCTTCGGCGACACGCGCCTCTTCGGCCCGGCGTGCCTCCTCAGCGAGTCGCGCCTGCTCGGCACGCAGCGCCTCTTCGGCGCGCCGCGCCTCCTCTGCACGGCGGAGCTCCTCGGCCCGGCGCGCCTCCTCCGCTGCGCGGAGCTCTTCGGCGACGCGAGCCTCCTCCGCGAGCCGCGCCTCTTCGGCGAGGCGCGCTTCCTCGGCGAGACGAGCCTCCTCAGCGAGTCGGCGCTCCTCTGTAAGCCGGGCCTCCTCCGCGAGACGAAGCTCTTCCGCGAGGCGTGCCTCTTCGGCGAGCCGCGCCTGCTCCTGGCGCTCCAGCTCCGCGCGCCGCTCGGCCTCGCGCGCCTCCCACGCGTCCACGGTGAGGGACTCGACGCAGCCCTCGCGCTCGAGCAACGCCAGCAGTGCCGCGAACTCGGCCGCGAGCGGCTCGATGCGCCGGAACTCGGTGAGCTCTGCGAGGGCGCTGCGCTCGCCCGCGTCGTGGAGCCACGGGCTGCAGCGCTCGACGTCCGCGCAGCGGTACACGCGCTGCACCACGCCGGGCGGAGCATCCAGCGCCGCCCGCACCACGCGGGTGCTCGCGATGGGGGCGAAGGCGCCCTGCACCGCGCCCGCCTCGAACTGCGCGCTCTCGGCGAGCTGGCTCAGCCGGCGCACCTGCGCGAGCGCCTGGGCATGGGTGAGCTCCTCCGCGGACAGCCCGAGCTCCTCGAGCAGCTCCTCGTCCACGCTCCCCGCGCTGCCGCGGGCCCACAGCGCATCCAGCTGCGCGGGGCTCAGGCGGCCGGACTGCAGCAGCGCCTGCGCCGCGGACTGGTGGCCGAAGCCGAGCTGCGCGCCGACGAGGTCGCCCTCGCGCACGAGCAGCCGCGCCTCCCGGCTCCCGGCGCGCAGGGTGAGCGCCCCCGTGGCCCGGTTCCGGTGGACGGCGTACAGCGCTTCGGCGACCTGCGAGGAGGACATGGACCGCCGCAGTGTAGTGCCTCCTGCCCTTCTCTCAACTTGTGGGGTCTGCCTGCCTGCTCAGCTGCACCTGGCGCAGGGCCTCGTAGGTGGCGATGCCTACCGAGGTGGACAGGTTGAGGCTGCGGCGCTCCGGGAGCATCGGGATGGTCAGGGCTTCACCCACACCCGACTGCATGACCTCGGGGGGCAGCCCGGTGGTCTCGGCGCCGAAGACGAGGTGGTCGCCGGGACTGAAGCGCGCGGCGTAGAGCGAGGTGCTCGCGCGCGCGGAGAAGAGCCAGCGGCGGGCCTGCGGGAACGCGGCGACGTAGGCGTCGAACGAGGGGTAGAGCGCGAGGAACACCTTGTCCCAGTAGTCGAGCCCGGCGCGCTTCAGGTCGCGGTCCGCGATGGAGAAGCCGAGCGGCTCCACGAGGATGAGGCGGCAGCCGGTGACGGCGCACAGGCGCGCCACGTTGCCGGTGTTGGGCGGAATCTGCGGGGCCACCAGCACGAGGTGGAAGGGCTGCGCGAGGGGCTCGAGCATGGGCTAGAAGGCAGGCATGCGCCTGAAGGTGAGGAACGTCACGCGGGACCGCATCCTGGCAGATCGCGCCCTGCGCGCCTCGTCCTTCCTGAAGCGGCTGGTGGGACTGCTCGGCCGCGCGAGCCTGCCCATGGGCGAGGGCCTGCTCATCGAGCCCTGCGGCTCCATCCACACCTTCTTCATGCGCATGGCCATCGACGTGGCCTTCCTCGACGCCGACGGGGTCGTGGTGCGGCAGGTGGGCGCCCTGCCCCCCTGGCGCGCGGCCTCGGGGCCTCGCCGGGCGCGCTCCGTGCTGGAGCTGCCCGCGGGCACGCTCGCGGCGAGCGGGACCTGCGAGGGTGACCGGTTGCGCTTCGAGAAGGTCGACTGAGGCGCGAGTTGCGGTTACGGGAGCTTTGACCCGTTTCTTTCCGCTTTGTTAACCTCGCCCGCTTCCGGGCGAGGCTGCCCCCATCCCTCTTGGGTCTCACGAGCATGCGCATCGAGGTCGCCGGCAGCACCCACGTCGGGATGAAGCGGAGCCACAACGAGGACAACTTCCTCGTGCTGCCGGACGAGCGGCTCTTCTGCGTGGCGGACGGGATGGGCGGCCACTCCTCCGGAGAGATCGCCTCGAAGATCGCCGTGGACGAGATGGCGGAGTTCTTCCGCCTCACCGCGGGGGACCAGGACGTGACCTGGCCCTTCAAGATGGAGAAGAGCCGCAACTACGACGAGAACCGGCTCGCCACGGGCATCAAGCTCGCCAACGCGCGCATCTACGAGCGCTCCAGCACCGAGGCCCGCTACAAGGGCATGGGCACCACGCTGGTGAGCGTGCACTTCACGCCGGCCGCCGTGTACGTGGGCCACGTGGGCGACAGCCGCGTGTACCTCTTCCGCGCGGGCCAGCTCTCGCAGCTCACCGAGGACCACTCGCTGCTCAACGACTACCTGAAGGCGAAGAAGCTCACGCCGCAGGAGATCGAGAGCTTTCCCCACAAGAACGTGATCGTGCGCGCCCTGGGGATGAAGGACACCGTGCAGGTGGACGTGGCCCGCGTGGAGCCGCGCGAGGGCGACACCTTCCTGCTCTGCTCGGACGGGCTCAGCGGCATGGTGAGCGACGCGGAGATCCAGTCCACCCTGCAGCGGGTGGCGGACCTCGAGAAGGCGTGCGAGCAGCTCATCGAGAAGGCGAACGCCGCCGGCGGCACCGACAACATCACCTGCGTGCTGGCGCGCTACCGGGCGCAGTAGGCCCCGGCAGCCTCGCTCCCCAGAGCGCTACGCAGGCACCCGGTGCGGGCCCCAGGCGAGCACCGACTCGAGCTGCTCGCCCGCCGCCACCTCGGTCTCCTCGAACACCGCCGCCCGCGTGAGCCGGGCGCCTGCGCCCACGCGCGCCCCCGCCCCGACGGACACGCCCGCGCCCAGGTGCACCCCGGGCGAGAGCTGCGCGCCCGCGCCCACGTAGGCGGGGCCGCCGCGCTCCACACCCTCGAGCCGCGCGTCCGGCTCGGCCCACACGGGTCCGCTGCCCCGCGCGAGCGGCGAGGCCGCCCCCAGGCCCGAGAGCTCGGCGCGCCCGGAGAGCACGTCCTGCACCGTGGCGAGGTAGCGAGAGGGGGTGCCGAGGTCCGACCAGTACGCGCGCACCTCGTGCCCGCGCAGCGCGAGCCCCGCCTCCATCATCCGCACGTACACCTCGCGGTTGATGTCCTCGGCGCCCTCGGGACGCATGAAGTCGAAGACGCGCGGGCTCATCACGTGCACGCCGGTGAAGTGCCACGGCGTGAGCGGTCCGGCTCCGCCGCCCGGCCCGTGCCCGGCGATGCGGCGCACCCGCCCCGAGGCGTCGCACTCCACCGCGGCGTACGTCTCACCGGCAGGCAGCGGCATGAGCAGCATGGTCGCCGCGGCGCCCGAGGCGCGGTGCGCCGCGAGCACGGGGCGCAGGTCCACCGGGAAGAGGATGTCCCCGTTGAAGACGAAGAAGTCCTCGCCGCCCTCCGCGAGGAAGCTGCGCAGGCCGCGGATGCCGCCGCCGGTGCCCTGGATGACCGGCTCGTGCACCACGTGCAGCGAGAGCCCGAGGCGCGCACACTCCGCGCGCGCCGTGGCCGCCATCACCGCGGGCAGGTGGTGGGTGTTGATGCCCACCGCCGTGACGCCCGCGCGCTGCAGCACGGCCAGGTGGTAGCGGATGAGCGGCGCCCCGAGGAAGGGCAGCGCCGGCTTGGGCCAGCGCTCGGTGAGCGGGCGCAGGCGCGTGCCCAGTCCTGCGCAGAGGATCATCGCCTTCATGGGTGGGGGTCCTTCCGCCTCAGCCGACTTCGGGCACGTACTTCGCGATGAGCTTCTGCAGCCCCGCGAGCTCGGGGCGGCGGCGGAAGCCCTCTTTCACGTAGCGCAGGGAGGCCGGGATGGAGACGAGGAAGCCGGGGTTGCCCTTCACCCGGTTGATGAACTCGAAGCGGCCCGCGTCCTTGAGCTTGCGCTGCACGGTGAGCAGGTCGAAGAAGGCCTTGAAGGGGCCCGGCTCGATGCGCTCGCCGCTCGCCTCGAAGAAGGCCTGGATGTAGCGGTCCAGCATCGTGTCCACGAAGTCGCGGTCCAGCTCCACGTAGCTGTCGCGCAGCAGCGCCACCAGGTCGTACTGGCGGGGGCCCTGCAGCGCATCCTGGAAGTCGATGACCACCAGCTCGCCGTCCTTCACCATGATGTTGCGGCTCTGGTAGTCGCGGTGCGTGAAGCCGCGCGGCGCGGCCGCGAGCTGCTTCGCGATGTCGCGGAAGGTGCGGTCCAGCTCGGCGCGCTCGGCATCCGTGGGCTTCTTGCCGCTCCAGATCTCCAGGCCCCACTCGCGGAAGTGGTGAAGCTCCCAGTCGTAGAGGTCCTCGTCGAAGGCGCGGGTGAAGGCGAGGCACTCGGGGTCCACGTGGCGCTCGGCCTGGGCGCGCAGGCGCGCGAGCAGGTCCACCGCCTGGCCGTAGAGCCGCGCGTTGTTCTTGCCGCCCTCCAGCGCGAGCTCGAAGGTGCGGTCCGAGAGGTCCTCGAGCACCATCATCCCGGCGGGCTCGTCGTAGCGCAGCACGCGCGGCACCCGCACGCCGAGCTTCTCCAGGTAGCGGTGCACGTTGAGGAAGGGCAGCTCCTTGGGCGCCTCGCCCTTGGTGGCCTCCTCGCTCTTCTTCGCGGTGCCGGCGGCCATCACCATCACCACCCAGCTCTCGGGCGCGGTGCCCACGCGGAAGTAGGAGCGGGTGCTGGCCTCCTCCTTGAGCTTGGTCACGGCGGCGTGGGGGACGGGGCGGCCAATGGCCTTGCCCACCTGGTCGCGCAGGGCGGCCTCGAGAGTCATGGGGTGCGGTCTCCGGGAAGTAAAAAAGGGTGCTCCCGAGTATCGCGGCCCCACCTTCCGGGTCTAGCGGGCTGAATGGAGGCCCCCTGCACGCCTGTCTCCCAGTAGGCGGGGGGCCGAGCGCAGCGCCGCACCGGCGCCGGGGCCCGCGCGACGCGGGGCGCCCTCCGGAATCCCACCTTGCCGCCCCCTGTGGCCCTGCGCGGGTGGGAAGCGTATAAAGCCCGGCCGCGTTCCCTTCCCTCTCGAAACCCCTGTCTCAAGAGCCCTCATGCACACCCACGAGAACATCCTCTCCGCCATTGGCCACACGCCGCTCGTCAAGCTCAACAAGATGGTCGGCCCCAACGACGCGACCGTGCTCGTCAAGTGCGAGTTCATGAACCCGGGCGGTTCCATCAAGGACCGCATGGCCAAGTACATCCTCGAGAAGGCCGTGCGCGAGGGGAAGCTCAAGCCCGGCGGCACCATCATCGAGAACACCAGCGGCAACACCGGCATGGGCGTGGCGCTCGCGGCCGCGGTGATGGGCTTCAAGTGCATCTTCACCATGCCGGACAAGATGAGCACCGAGAAGGTGAACCGGCTCAAGGCGATGGGCGCGCAGGTGGTGGTCACGCCGACGAACGTGCCGGCCGAGGACCCGCGCAGCTACTACGAGACGGCGAAGCGGCTGTACCGCGAGACGCCGGGCGCCTTCATGCTCAACCAGTACCACACGCCCGACAACATCGAGGCGCACTACATGGTCACCGGCCCGGAGATCCTCGAGCAGACGGGCGGGAAGATCGACGCCTTCGTCACCGGCCTCGGCACCGGCGGCACCATGAGCGGCGCGGGCAAGTTCCTGAAGGAGAAGATCCCCGGCCTGCGCAACGTGGGCGTGGACCCCGTGGGCAGCGTGTACGAGGGCTACTTCAAGACGGGCAAGCTCTCCGAGCCGCACACCTACAAGGTCGAGGGCATCGGCGAGGACATGCTGTGCGGCGCCATGGACTTCAAGGTCCTGGACGACATCCGCCAGGTGGATGACCGCGTGAGCTTCATCGCGGCGCGCCGCCTCGCGCGCGAGGAGGGCATCTTCGGGGGCGGCTCCACCGGCAGCGCCGTGCACGTGGCGGTGCAGCTGGCCAAGGAGCTGGGCAAGGGCAAGACCATCGTGGTCATCGCCCCGGACTCGGGCAGCAGCTACATCTCCAAGTTCCACTCCGACGAGTGGATGCGCGACAACGGCTTCATGCAGGAGCAGGGCGCCGGCACCGTGCGCGAGCTGCTGAGCGGCCGCAAGGGCGAGGTGATCACCGCCAAGAAGGGCGACCGCGTGGACGCGGTGGTGGAGACCATGCGCAAGCACGGCTTCAGCCAGATGCCGGTGGTCAACGGCGACGGGCGCAGCACCGGCATGATCCACGAGTACGATCTGCTCAACGCGCTGGTGGCCAACAAGGTGCGCTTCGCGGACACCATCGACGCCATCGTGCAGCCGCTGATGGGCGTGGTGAGCCCGGACACCAGCCTCGACCGGCTGCGCGAGATCTTCGCGCAGGACAAGGTCGCGGTGGTGAAGGAGGGCGAGAAGGTGGTGGGCATCGTCACCAAGATCGATCTCATCGACTACCTGCACGGCAAGGCGGCGTAGGACCGTCCCCGGCAGCGCGAAGTAAGCGGGGCTCCGCCGTCCGAAGGTGCGCAAGCGCTGCGCACTTCCGGACCCGCGGGGCCCCGCGTCTTTGCGGGCCCGCCCTTTGTGCGCGCAAAGAGGGGGCCGGGGCCGCTACGATCCCGGACATGAGCGCTCCCCACGCCGCCGCCCCTGGCCCTGCCGCCGACGAGGACCTCGCCTTCGCCGGGGCCGTGGGCCAGCTGCAGGCCCTCGCCGAGGGCCGCGTCACCAGCCGCCAGCTGGTGCACCTGTGCCTCGCGCGCATCGCCCGCTACGACCCCACGCTGCGCGCCTTCCGCGAGGTGTGGGCGGAGCAGGCGCTCGCGGCCGCCGACGCCGCGGACGCCGCGCGCCGTGCGGGCGAGGCGGCGCAGCGGCCGCTGCTGGGCCTGCCGGTGGCCCTCAAGGACGCTGCGGACGTGCAGGGCGTCTCCATCCGCTTCGGCACGCCCTCCCAGCAGCCGCCGAGCGAGAAGGACGCGGAGCTGGTGCGCCGGCTGCGCGCGGCCGGGGCCGTGTTCGTGGGGCTCACCTGCTCGCCCGAGCTCGCGCTCTGGCCCTTCACCGAGTCCCGGGCCACGGGCGCCACGCGCAACCCCTGGGATCCGCTGCGCCAGACGGGAGGCTCCTCGGGGGGCGCGGCCGTGGCCGTGGCCGCGGGGCTGGTGCCGCTCGCGCACGCCTCGGACGGCGGTGGCTCCATCCGCATCCCGGCGGCCGCCTGCGGCCTCGTGGGGCTCAAGCCCACGGTGGGGCGCGTGCCGCTGGGCGACGGCCACGCCGAGCACTGGCACGGCCTCAGCTCGGCGGGCTTCGTCTCGCGCCACGCACGCGACAGCGCCCTCGCGCTGGACGCGGTGCTCGGGGGAAGCGCGATGCAGGACGCGGTGAGCAAGGGTCCGGGCGTGCTGCGCATCGCGCTCTCCGAGAAGGCCCCGCTGCCGGTGCGCCTGCACCCCGAGGTGCGCAGCGCCCTGCACGACACGGGGGCCCGGCTGCGCGAGCTGGGGCACGTGGTGGTGGAGGCGGACCCGGCCTACGGCAACATCGTGCCCGGCTTCATCACGCGCTACCTGCGCGGCTGCGCGGACGACTTCGCGCAGCTCGAGGAGCCGCAGGCGTGCGAGGCGCGCACGCGAGGGATGGCCCGGCTCGGCCGCCGCGTGAGCGATGCCATGCTCCAGCGTGCACGCGCCTCGGGGCGCGCCGCAGCCGAGCGCCTCGCGCAGCTGCCCGCCGGCGCCGACGTGCTGCTGGTGCCCACACTCGCCACGCCGCCGCCGCTGGTGGGCCGCTGGGCAGGCCGGGGCGCGGTGCGCACCATGGTGGGGGTGAGCAGCTACACGCCCTTCACGCCGCCCTGGAACGTCACGGGGCAGCCGGCGGTGTCCGTGCCCGCGGGCTTCACGGCCAACGGCCTGCCGCTCGCGGTGCAGCTGGTGGCGCGCCCCGGTGAGGACGCGCTGCTGCTCGCGCTCGCCGCACAGCTCGAGGCGGCGCGCCGCTCGACCCAGCGGCGGCCGGACCTCGGGCGCCTGCACGCCGTGGGCTAGTGCCCTGCGCTAGGACCTTCAGGCGCCTCCTCCCCTCCTCCGGGCTCGCGGTCCTCGTTCGCGGCCTCTTCGCGCCCGCCCGGCAGCGAGTCTTCGTCGGCGGGGACGCCAGGGGCCAGCAGCAGCCAGAAGAGCAGTTCCATCGGGGTGACCTCGGTCGGGCAGAGCGGCGTTGCCCTCTTCTCCACTGACGAACGAGGTCCCGGCTTTTCGACATCGCCCGCCGAGCACGGCCCCGCGTCAGGGGCTCGCGCTGGCGGCTGGGGCGGGCGTGGTGCCCAGGGTGAGCACGTCCGCGGGCGGCGAGGCGGTGGGGCGCGTGATGAAGAAGATGCCGTGGAAGCCGCGCGGTGGGTGCTGCCCGCCGTGGATGAAGAAGCGGTCGCGGCCGTAGAGCCGGAAGGGCGCCAGCAGTTCGCTCCGGTGCTCGCGGTCGAAACGCCGGTACGCGGCGCCGTAGACGGCTTCGTGGGCGGTGTGCGGCAGGTGGTAGTCCTCGGGGTGGATGCCGCAGGAGAGTGCCCCCTTCTCCCCGAGGCGGCAGGTCCACGCCTGCCCCGCGTCGTAGAGCACGTCCAGCGCACGCACGCGGTAATCCGAGCGCGCGAGCAGCGCGCCCATCGGCACGAGGCCCGGGTCCCACTCGGTGCCGCGCTCGGTGCTCGCATGCGCATTGCCCGTGAGCACCAGGAGCGCCGAGCCCTTCTCCTTCGCCCTGCGCGCGAGCAGGCGCTCGGCCATGGCCTGCTCGTGCGCGTTGCCCTGCAGGGTGAGCGAGTCGAAGGCGAGCAGGGACACCGGCAGGCCCTGGCGGTTGAGCACACGCACGTGTTCGATGAGCTCGAGCACCGCGCGGCTGGTACGGCCGTCCTGCCGCGGACGGTGCCACACCGCGCCCATGAGGAGGGCGCGCTGGTCGTCCGGGCCTCCCTCGCTGCGCAGGTACGCGTCCAGCGCGGGTTGTTCCTGCACCGGGAGCTCCAGGGCGAGCACCACCGGCACCTGCTCGAAGGCGACCTGGCACACGGCGCGGGCCATGAAGCGCGGCACTTCCTGGGTGCCGTGCAATTCGCCGAGCAGCAGGATGCCTCCGGGCTTCGCCATCTCGTCGAGGCCCGGGAGGGTCTCTCCGCAGCGCGCCTCGCGCACGGCGCGCGGGGCCTCGTCCGCGAGGTGTACCGCGAAGGAAGCGGCATGCAGGGCGCCGGCCTCGCGGGTCGCGGCTGCGACGTCGCCCCGCAGGCTCGGGTACAGATGCGCGAGGAGGTCGTTCTCCGCCTCGAGGTCGCGGAAGAAGTTGCGGTCGAAGGTGGGCGTGCCGGGGCCCTCCTCCCCCAGCTCGAGGCGCTCGCGGCTGAGGATCTGGAAGTTGACGGCGTCGTCGCGCGTGAGCTTCGTGAAGTTCACCGTGTCCACGGGGGCCCCGCGGCGCCCGAGTCGACCTGCAGCTCGCCCGGGTTCCCCACCATGCGATGGTGCACGAGCGAGGTGAAGGTCCAGCGGTAGATGCGCACCCGCGCGCTCAGCGTGCCGACCGGCTCAGCCTGCATGTAGTAGCGGGTGAACTGGAAGGTCTCCATCGGCAGGCGCTTCGCCTGCACGTCCGTCACCAGGAGGTAGCGCTCGGAGTCCGGAGAGAGGTCGAAGCCCTGCGCGCGGAAGTACGCCTGCACGCGGGGCCAGAGGGCCTCCACGGGCTCGTCGTAGACGTAGTCTGCGGAACACTTCAGCTTCTGCTCTTTCGCCCGCGCACCCGCGCATCCGACCGCGAGCACGCACGAGAGCAGGAAGACACTCCAGAACGGGAATCGCCGCATGCCCCGACCCTATGCGCCGGCGCGGCGCGCGAGCAAAGCCGGTCCCCCGCCCCGTGCATGGCAGTGGACGCGCTCAGCTCACCGCGGCGGCGGCGGCGCTCCAGGCGCCTGCGGTGGCCGTCTCGCGCGCCCACGCCCGGAAGTCGCGCGGCGCACGGCCCAGCACCTGCTGCACGCCGTCCGCGAGGTCCGCGTTGCGGCCGTCGAGCACCTCGCAGAACAGCTGCGCGAGGAACTCGGCCTCCTCCTGCGGCAGGTAGGGCGCGAGCGAGGCCGCGTAGGCCTCGGGTGTGAGCGGCACGTAACGCACCGGGCGCCCCACCGCCTCCGAGAGCTCCGCTGCGGCCTGCGCGAAGGTGAGCAGCCGCGGTCCCGTGAGCTCGTAGGTCCTCCCCGCGTGCGCGCCGTCCGTCAGCGCCGCCACCGCCACCTCCGCGATGTCCTCGGCGTCGAGGAAGGGCTCCGCGACCTCGCCCGCGGGGAAGGCCAGCTCGCCTGCGCGCACGGCCTCGAGGAGGTGCCCCTCGCTGAAGTTCTGGAAGAACCACGCCGCGCGCAGCACGGTGAAGGCCACACCGCACGTGCGCACGCCCTCCTCGGCCTGGTGCGCCTGCGGCTCGCCCCGGCCCGACAGCAGCACGATGCGCTGCACTCCACCGGCCGCAGCCTGAGCCGCGAAGGCGCGCACCTGCTCCCTCGCCCCGGGCGCCCCGAGGTCTGGCGCGTAAGCGAGGTACACCGCCGTCACGCCCTCCAGGGCCGGGCCCCAGGTCTCGGGCGCCTCCCAGTCGAAGCGGGGCGTGCCCGTGCGCGAGCCCACCCGCACGGGCAGCCCGCGCGCCCGCAGTCGCTCCACCACGCGACGCCCCGTCTTGCCCGTACCGCCCAGCACCAGCGTCATCCCGCTCTTCGTCTCCATGGCCATCTCCCTGACTGCGCTGTGTTCGGGAGAAAGGTGCTCCATGCATTAGCGCATCGCTACGCCCAGGAACGCAGGTTAGCCTTGCACCCATGCAACGCTCCCCCTGCCTGCCCTGGGACGACGTCCGGCTCTTCCTCGCACTGTGCCGCGCGCGCAACCTGGGCGGCGCGGCGAAGGCACTCGGCGTGGATGCCTCCACCGTGTCTCGCCGGCTCGCGGCCCTGGAGGAGGCGCTCGCGGTGACGCTCTTCGATCGCAGCCGCGAGGGCATCACCCCCACCGAGGCCGCCGAGGGGCTCTTGCCCGTGGCCGAGGAGCTGGAGGTGGGGATGGCCCGCTTCGCCAGCGCTGCGGATGCGCTCGAGCGCGAGGTGGCGGGCCTGGTGCGCCTCACCTGCCCGCCGGACCTCGCGGAGCTGCTGGTCGCGCCCCTGGTGAAGGAGCTGCTCGGCCGCCACCCGGCCCTGCGCATCGCGCTCGAGCCGGGCGAGGCGCTGCGCGACCTGAGCCGCCGCGAGGCGGATGTGGCGCTGCGCACGGTGCGCCCGACCCGCGGCGACCTGGTGGTGACGCGCCTCACCGCGGTGCCCTGGGTGCTGGTGGGGGCGCCCGCGCTCGTGAAGCAGTTCGGGGTACTGAAGCGCTGGGAGGACGCGCCCTGGGTGGGCTGGGGCGAGCGCCTCGCGCACCTGGCGCCCGCGCGCTGGCTCGCGGCGCACGCGCGGGGCGTGGAGCCGCGCGTGCAGTCCGAGAGCCTGCGGGTGCAGCTCGCCGCGGTGGCGGCCGGGGTGGGCGTGGCCCTGGTGCCCGAGCCCAGCGTGGCGCACTTCGGCCTCGCGCCGGTGAGGCTCGCGCCCTCGCTGCGTGAGGACGCGGCGCAGTGGCCGGTGGACGAGCTCTTCCTCGTCACGCACCGGGCGCTGCGCGAGGTGCCGCGCGTGCGCGTGCTGTGGGAGCTCCTGCGCGAGCGACTCGGCGACGGCGCGCGCTAGCGACTCCTGAAAACGGCGAGGGCCCCGCGCAACGGCGCGAGGCCCTCGGGTGCAACGGAAGCGCGGAGGAGGCTACGCCGCCTCGAGCGCGTTGTTCAGGTCGTCGACGAGGTCGCGCGCATCCTCGATGCCCACCGAGAGGCGGATGAAGCCGTCGGTGATGCCGAGCCTCTCGCGCGTCTCCTTGGGCACGGAGGCGTGGGTCATGATCGCCGGGTGCTCGATGAGGCTCTCCACGCCGCCGAGGCTCTCGGCGCAGGCGAAGAGCTTGGTGCGCTTGAGGAAGCGGCGCGCGCTCTCCAGGCCGCCCTTGATGTCGAAGGTCACCATGCCGCCGAAGCCGCGCATCTGCTGGCGCGCGAGCGGGTGCTGCGGGTGCGTCTCGAGGCCCGGGTAGGTGACCTTCTGCACCTTGGGGTGCTTGAGCATCGCCTGGGCGACCGCCATCGCGTTCTGCGCGTGGCGCTCCATGCGCACGTGCAGCGTCTTCACGCCGCGCAGCACGAGGAAGCTGTCGAAGGCGCCGGGGACGCCACCCACGGCGTTCTGCAGGAAGTACATGCGCTCGGCCACGTCGTCGCGGCTGGTGCACACGAAGCCGCCCACCACGTCGCTGTGGCCGTTGATGTACTTGGTGGTGGAGTGGGTCACCACGTCGAAGCCGAGGTCCAGCGGGCGCTGGAAGTACGGCGTCATGAAGGTGTTGTCCGCGACCGAGAGGATGTTGCGGCGCTTGGCGACCTCGGCGATGCGCGCCAGGTCGATGAGCTTGAGCATCGGGTTGGTCGGGCTCTCCACCCACACCATGCGCGTCTTCGCGGTGAGTGCGGCCTCGAAGGCCTCGGGCCTGGAGAGGTCCACGAAGGAGAAGTTGAGGCCGTGGCGGCGGAACACCTTGTCGAAGATGCGGAAGGTGCCGCCGTACACGTCGTCGGAGACGATGACGTGGTCACCGGTCTCCAGCGTGTGCATCAGCATGTCCGTGCCCGCGAGGCCGCTCGCGAACGCGGCGCCGTGCTTGGCGCCCTCCAGCGCCGCGAGGCAGTCCTGCAGCGCCTTGCGGGTGGGGTTCTGCGTGCGGCTGTACTCGTAGCCCTTGTGCTCTCCCGGACCGTCCTGCACGTAGGTGGAGGTCAGGTACACCGGCGTCATGATGGCGCCGGTGCTGGGGTCCGGCGCCTGGCCGGCGTGGATCGCGAGGGTGTCGAAGCGCATGGCGGCAGGGCTATCACACTCCCTGCCGCGCGTCCGTCCCCTCCCCGGCGCCGAGCCTCGTGAGCACGTGTGCGACGACGCGCAGGTCCTCCAGGAAGGCGGCGTGGGCCTCGCGCCGCGCGGCCTCGTCCGGGGCGCGCAGGATGGACGAGGGGTGCACCG
This sequence comes from Aggregicoccus sp. 17bor-14, assembly GCF_009659535.1. Classification (NCBI taxonomy): domain Bacteria; kingdom Pseudomonadati; phylum Myxococcota; class Myxococcia; order Myxococcales; family Myxococcaceae; genus Aggregicoccus; species Aggregicoccus sp. 17bor-14. Next base: position 225,855 of record NZ_VJZZ01000009.1, on the reverse strand, counting down.
TGGCGATGACGGCCTGGGCGTAGGCCGAGGGGTTGAGCTCGCCGCGGCTCTAGGTCACGCGGAACTCCTTGCCCAGCAGCGCCTGCGCGGCCGTGGCCCCCAGCGCGACGATGACGTCCGGGGCGAAGACCTGGATCTCCGCCTCCAGCCAGGGCTTGCAGGCCGAGATCTCCCGCCCGTTGGGCTTCTCGTGGATGCGGCGCTTGCCCTGCCCCACCCACTTGAAGTGCTTCACGGTGTTGGTCACGTACACCTGGCGCCGGTCGATGCCCACGCTCTCGAGCGCCTCGTCCAGGAGCTTCCCGCTGGGGCCCACGAAGGGGCGCCCCGCGCGGTCCTCCTGGTCACCGGGCTGCTCGCCCACGAACATCACCCGGGGGCGGGCGGCGGCGCCTCCCCGGGCCGGGCGCTCGCCGAACACCGTCTGGGTGCCCGTCTTCCACAGCGGGCAGGCCTTGCAGCCCGCGGCCGCCTCGCGGAGCTTGTCCAGCGTGGGCGAGTCGGGGATGAGGGGGGCGGCGGTTTCCTGAGGGGGTCTTTTCGGCATGGCTGCACCTGACAGTAAGCACGGCGAGGCGGGGGCTGAGGCGGGCGGCGCGCCCTTCGCCAACCGGCTGCGCAAGAACGCCCGGCACTTGCGCAAGTGGGCGAAGGCGCGCGGGCTCACGGCCTTCCGCGTCTATGACCGCGACATGCCGGAGTACCCCTACGCGGTGGACGTGTACGGCGAGTGCGTGCACGTGGCGGAGTTCCCCAGCCGCAAGGTGCTCAAGAGCGGCGCGCTCGCCGAGCTGCGCACGGGCGTGCTCGCGGCGATCCAGGAGGTGCTGGAGGTGCCCCCCGAGCGCGTCTTCGCCAAGACGCACCTGCCCCAGGCATGGGGCCGCACGCAGTACGGGCGGGCAGGCGAAGGGCACGCCCGCTTCCCCGTGGAGGAGCAGGGGCTGCGCTTCTGGGTGAACCTGGGCGACTTCCTGGACACCGGGCTCTTCATGGACCACCGCCTCACCCGGGCGCGCGTGCGCGAGGAGGCGCGCGGGAAGCACTTCCTCAACCTCTTCGCCTACACGGGGGCCTTCACCGTGTACGCAGCGGCCGGGGGTGCCGCGAGCACGACCACGGTGGACCTGAGCGAGCAGTACCTCGACTGGGCCGAGGACAACCTGGACCTCAACGGGCTCGCGGACGCGCGCCACACCCTGATTCGCGGAGACGTGCTCGCGTGGACGGCGGCCGCGGCGGACGAGCCCGAGCGCTACGACCTCATCGTCTGCGACCCGCCCAGCTTCTCCACGTCCAAGCGCATGGACCGCAGCTTCAACGTGCAGCGCGACCAGGTGCGGCTCGTGGCCGGCGTGCGGGCGCTGCTCGCGCCGGGCGGAGTGCTCTACTTCTCCACCAACTTCACCGGCTTCGAGCTGGACCCGCGCACCTTCGCCGGGATGCAGCAGGTGGAGGAGCTCACCCCGGGAAGCATCCCCGAGGACTTCCAGCGCAAGGAGATCCACCGCTGCTGGCGCGTCGTCGCTTCGACCTGAGGCGAAGCCGCGTCACTCCTCGCTGAACTCGGCATCCTCCTCGCCCCGCAGCGTCCGCCGCTCCACCCGCTGCGGCGCCGCGGGCCCCTGCGCCCCCCACACGCCCACGTGCAGCCCGCCCGAGCGCATCTGACGCTCCGCCCCGCGCCGCAGCCGCCGCGCGACGAAGCGGCGCACGGGAGGCAGCAGCAGCGCGAGGCCCAGCGCATCCGTCAGCAGCCCGGGCACGGCGATGAGCGCGCCACTCACCACGACGAGCCCCGAGCGCAGCACGGCCTCGTCCGGAAGCTGCCCGCCTGCGAGCCCCGACTGCACCTGCCGCAGCACGCGCGCGCCCTGGCGGCGCATCAGCAGCGAGCCGAGCACGGCGCCTACGATCAGCACCCCCAGCGTGGGCACGAGCCCCACGCGCGCGCCGAGGTGCACGAGCAGGTAAAGCTCGACGAAGGGCAGCAGCAGGACGAAGAGGAGCAGTTTTCCCACGGTCTCCTGCTCCTAACGTGTCCCTGAGCCCTGCGCCGCACTTCCCCCGAGCTGCCCGAGGAAGTCGCGGATGCGCGCGGCATTCACGCCGAGGTCCCCCTTCCCGTCGCGCGAGCGCGAGCGCATGTCCACCCGGGCGCCCTGCCCTTCGGCGCGCACGCGGATGGCGAAGTCGTCGCGGAAGCGGAAGAGGCGGCTCTCGGCGTAGCCCTCGCACACGCGCGCCTGCGGGTCGCAGGAGACCACGGTCCAGCCGGGCTGGCGGCGTGCGAGTGCCTCCACGCGCGCGAGGACCGCATCTGCAGGCTCGGGGAGCACGAGCGGCCGCAGGTCCGCGTACGAGTCGCGCACGAAGTGCACGAAGTCGGGCGGATACGCGAGGCTGCGCCCGGAGGGCTCGGCGCGCGTGAGGGCCGGCGGGGACTCGAGGTCCGTGCTCACGTCGTTGATGGGCGGGATGCGGCCCGCCGCGAACGCGGGCAGCAGCACCACCAGGAGGCACAGCATGCCCAGCCCGATGGCCAGCGCGCCTTGACGCGCCCGCCTCCGGAGCACACTGACCACCCCCGCCACCATGGCGAGCAGCCCCAGCGCGGCAGCGGCCCCGAAGCTCATCAGGCCCTGCAGCGGCCGGACGACGCCGAAGTGCGCGAGCAGTGGCCCGAGCACGAGCGCGGCGACGGCGAGCAGGGCGACCCAGACGGACGCGGACTTGAACATGGGCGCGAGGCTCGTCCGAGCTGCCGCGGAAAGCCAGCGCGCTGCACCGCTTCGGCCCCCTCGCCCGACGAGCAGGGGCTCGTCCCGCCCGCCCTGACTGGGATGCCCCCTCCGCGCGCCGGGAGGCCAGCCGCGGCACTTTGCTGTATAGGTGCCCCGGTGAAGCCCTCTGCTCCGAAGCACTCCGCCCCCCGGGCCCCGCGCCCGGGCGCCGCCGCTGGCCGTCCCCCGCCCCGCCACCACCGCCCCGAGAAGGTGGCCCCCGACCGCACCAGCCCCAAGCTGGGGCCGGACGGCCTGCCCGAGGTGAGCCTCGTTCGCCGGGGCGTGGAGCGCTGGCAGGCGGGCCACCCGTGGATCTACCGCGCGGACCTCAACGGCGACCCGGCGCTCGCAGGCGGCGAGGTGGTGCGCGTGATGGACGCGCGCGGCTGGTTCCTGGGCAAGGCCTTCTACTCGAAGCAGTCCAAGATCTCCCTGAAGTGGCTCAGCTACGAGGACGTCGCGGTGGACACCGACTTCTTCCGCGAGCGCCTCCGGCTTGCGGACGCGATGCGCAAGCGCGCCCTGCCCGGCGAGGTCACCTACCGCGTGGTCCACGGCGAGGCAGACCTGCTGCCGGGCCTGGTGGTGGACCGCTACGGCGAGTTCCTCACCGCGCAGTTCCTCAACCCGGGCACCGAGCGGCTCAAGGGCATGTTCACGGAGCTGCTGAGGGAGCACTTCCGCCCGCGCGGCATCGTGAACCGCTCGGACGTGGGCGTGCGCGCGCTGGAGGGGTTGCCGCAGGAGAAGGGCATCCTGCACGGCGAGGTCCCCGACACCGTCCCCTACGACGAGGGGCTGGTGCGCATGCGCGCGGACCTCCTCCAGGGCCAGAAGACCGGCGCCTTCCTCGACCAGCGCGAGAACCACGTGATGGCGAGCCAGTACGCCTTCGGCGAGGCGCTGGACTGCTTCTCCTACGTCGGCGGCTTCGCGCTGCAGCTCGCCACGCGCGCGACGAAGGTCACGGCGGTGGAGATCTCGGAGCTCGCCGCGGGCACGCTGCGGCAGAACGCGGCGGCCAACAAGCTGGACAACGTGGAGGTCGTGGTGGCCAACGCGTTCGACTTCCTGCGCGACGCGGTGGACGAGGGCCGGCGCTTCGACACCATCGTGCTCGACCCGCCCTCCTTCGCGAAGAACAAGGACGCGATCGAGGCGGCGACCCGCGGCTACAAGGAGATCAACCTGCGCGCGATGCAGCTCTTGCGCCCCGGGGGCATCCTCATCAGCGCGAGCTGCACCTACCACATCGACGAGCAGGCCTTCGAGGACATGCTCGCCTCGGCCGCGGCGGACGCGAAGCGGCGCGTGCAGATCATCGAAAAGCGCGGCGCGGGCAAGGATCACCCCGTGCTGCTCAGCCTGCGCGAGACGCGCTACCTCAAGTGCTTCGTGCTGCGGGTGCTCTAGGGCAGGCCATGCAGGACTGGGACGAGGACGACGTGCCCGAGGCGGCTCCCGCGAAGGCGGGAGGCCGCGAGGAGCAGGCCGCCCTGCAGGAGCTGCGAGCGGTGTACCGCCACGCGGACGCCGCCTACGCCCCCTTCTCCTGCAGCGCGAGCGGCGAGTGCTGCCAGCTCGCGGTGACGAAGCGCCAGCCCTGGCTGTGGCTGCCCGAGTGGCGGCTCTTGCGCAGCCGCCATCCCCTGCCTCCGCCCCGCGCCGACGGCGGCTGTCCCTACCTGGATGCGGCCGGCAAGCGCTGCACCGTGTACGCGGACCGCCCCTTCGGCTGCCGCACCTTCTTCTGCGCGCGCATCCGCGGGCCCGCCCAGCAGCCGAAGGAGGCCGTCATCGCGCTCTCGCGCCGCATCGAGTTCATCTCCGAGCGGCTCGACCCCGGCCTCACCGCGCCGCGCGAGCTGCTGGACTGGCACGCGGAGGCGCTGCGAGAGCAGGACGGGGACTGAAGGCCCCTTCAGCGCCCGGCGAGCGCCCGGTGCAGCTCCGCGCTGCTGAGCACCGTGCACACCACGCCGCCCAGCTTCACCACGGTGTGGCTCTGCAGGGTCGCGCCATCGCCCGCGGGCGCGAGCGGGACTCCGTCCACGGAGGTGCCGTTGGTGCTCTTCGCGTCCACGAGGCTCCAGCGCCCGTCGCGGCAGGTGGCGCGCGCGTGCACCTTGGACACGGACGTGTGGCGCAGCACCACGTCGTTGTTGGTGGCCCGCCCGATGATGATGCGGTCCTTCCACGGGTTCTTCGGGTTCTTGCGCAGCGGGTAGAAGCCGAAGCCATCCGGGCGCTGCGCGATGCGCTGCAGCAGGCCGGTGCTGCCGATCTTCAAGTCCTCCTCGGAGAGGAAGGTGGTGGCGAAGCTGGGCTCCGGCAGCGACTCGGCGCTCAGGTCGCGCACCAGCCACGGGTAGGGATGCGCGCCCTCGAAGGCCGCGAGGGCGCTGCCCTGGCACTCGGCGCGAAGGGCCTGCCCGGTGACCATGAAGGCCTCGGGCGAGTCGTTGAGCTCCGGCTGGTCCGACGGCATCGACGCTGTCTCCCGCGAAGGCGCTCGCGTGGCCCCTGTGTCCGCCGCGCACGCGGGACAGGGACTGCGGCGCATGAACGAATCCAGAGGGGGCGTCGAGCATCGCACAGCTACCCGGTGCGCACCCACTCCCCACGCCGGTGTCCCGCAGGACCCGCTCTAGAGGGGAACGCCCCCCGCCGGCTGCCAGCGCAGGTAGCCGCCATCCAGCAGCCAGGCGTCCGTGGCTACGCCCTCCACGCGCTCGGCGAGCCGCAGCGCGGACGCGCGGAAGGCCTGCGGCGGAGCCAGCCCCGCGCGAACGCCCTGCCAGGCCTCGGTCCACGCGCCGAGGAAGGCGTGGATGGGCTCGCCCGGGCGCACGCGGCGGCGCAGGTCGCGCGGCAGCCAGTCGCGAAAGAGCATGGGCGCGAAGCCGTGGGTGAAGTCGGTGTGCAGCAGCAGCGCCTCGCGCCGCAGGGCGCCCCCCTCGCGCCGCAGCAGGTGCACGCCGGTGATGCTGCCGGTCGGATCCGCGCTGCCCTCCACCAGGAGCCCGCCCTCGAGCAGCGCCTCACCGAGCAGGCGATGCGCCTCGGGCACGTGCTCCGCGGGATAGCTGCGCAGCACGTTGAGCGCGCGCACCAGGCGCGCGCGCTCCCCCGGCGCGAGCGGCAGCGCGAAGCCCCCCTGGCGGAACTCGGTGAGGGGCGCTGCATGGGCTGCGTGCGCTGCCTCGGCGCGCGCCGCTTCCAGCTCCACGCCCACCACGCGCAGGGCGGGCTGCAGCCGCCGGAAGGCGCGCGCGCTCTCCAGCGTGGTCCACGGGTGCTCCCCGAAGCCCAGGTCCACGAAGGGCGCTGAGGCCCACGCGCCCTCGGTGCGCGTGAGCAGCGCGGACTCGCAGTGCACGACGTACGCGTCCAGCGCGCGCAGCCGCTCGCTCGAGGTACGTCCGCGCGTCTTGCGGTCCAGACCGTCCATCGCCCGGGCCACCCTTCGTCCAGCGCGCCTGCCGGGTCAAGCGCCTCGGAGCGGCCGCCGCACGGGCCTCCCGCGCGCGCGATGGGACCTTCGTTTGAGTACAAACCTCTCACCCGGGCGCACACCAGACGCAGCGCAGTTGCAACTTTGCCGCGCACGAGGATGGAGCGCGGTGCGCACGCGCGAGAAGCAGGGCGTGCCCTCGACCGCGTCCGCTCGCATCAGTGAAGATGCAGGCGTGCGGAGCGCCTGCGCGCTGCCCGCTACCTCTGGAGTCGCCTTGAGAATGCTGCGCTCGCGCCCCCGCCTCCTGCTGCTCGGGGTGGCCCCCCTGCTGCTGCTCGCCACCGCTGGCTGCCCGGGCCGGCTCGAGGACCCCGAGCGCTTCGGCGGCGACGCGGTGGGCACCTGCACGCTGGACGTGGAGAAGACGCTGCTGCCCACCTCCTGCGGCGGCGGCGGCTGCCACGGCGCGAGCAAGCCCGCCGCGAACCTGGACCTCGAGTCGCAGGGCGTGGGGCGGCGGCTGGTGGGCGTACCCAGCGCCTGCGGAGGCAAGCCGCTGGTGAGCGCGGGCACGAGCTACTTCCTGGAGAAGCTGGAGCCGGATCCGGAGTGCGGTGCGCAGATGCCCGTGGGTGCAGAGCTCAGCGCCTACGAGCGCGGCTGTCTCGCGCAGTACGTGCAGGGCCTGCTGGACGGGGGCACGCAGTGAGGGCGCGCACGAAGCCCCTGCTCGCGGCGCTGCTCGCGTGCGGCGCGGTGCTGCTCGGCGCGATCCCCGCGCGCGCCGGGACGCCGCAGACGATGGTGCTGGACGTGAAGGGTCCCGGCGCGGCCGCGCTGCGCTCGGGCCTCGAGCGCACCCTGGGCCCGGACGCCATCCCGGTGCGCAGCGCGGCCCTGCGCACGCAGCCTCCCGCGCCAGCCGTGCGCGCGGCGGCGCGCAAGCACCACGCCACGGCGGTGCTCGTCGCGCGCGCCGAGCGCAGCGGGGGCGGCAGGTTCGAGGTGAGCGTGCGCGTGTTCCGCGGCAGCAGCGGTGCGCCGCTCGAGTTCCTGCGCTGGAGGGTGCGCTCGGAGCGTGCGCTGTCCGAGGTGCCCGCGGTGGAGGCCGCGCAGCTGCGCGAAGCGCTCGCGACGCTCACCCGTCCGGGCACCCCGCGAAGGGCCGTGGCAGCACCCGGGTCCGGGGCCGGCGCCGAGTCCCGCAGCGATGCCCTCCGCCCGCTGCAGGGCGCCGAGCCCCGCGTCGAGCCACGACAGGATGCACCGCGTGCAGTCGCGGCGCTGGAGCCCGCGGCGAGCGCCGACCCGCCGCCACGCGCCGCGTCCGCCGCGGCGCTCCCACGCGAGGCGCCCTCTGCTTCCCGCCCTGCGGCGCCCGTGCGCGAGCAGCCCCGCGCCGCCGCCGCACGCATCGAGTCCCCTGCACCGCAGGCCCGCGTGGCCTCCTCCCCAGCGGCACGCGCGGCGGCGCCCGAGGCCGAGCCCGCAGCGAGTGCGGACACGGGCCCCGCGCCGGTGCTCGCGCGCTTCACCGTGGGCGGGCGCGTGCTCTCGCGACGCCTGCAGTACACGGACGACCTGCGCAGCGCGCTGCCCACCTACCGGCTCCTCGGAGGCCCGGCGGTGGCGCTCGGCGTGGAGTGGTACCCGGGGCTGATGCTCACGCACGGCTTCTGGACGCACGTCGGCGTGACGGCGTCCGCGGAGATCCTGGTGGCGGTGAGCTCGACGATGCCGGACGGGCAGCGCTACGGCACGGACTCGGACGCGTACCGCGGCGGGCTCACGCTGCGCCTGCCGCTAGGGCGCGGGGAGCTGGGCACCTCGGCCACCTTCGGTACCCAGGTGTTCGCGTTCCGGCAGCCCACGCGCGGCGGCACGGAGCTCCTGGTGCCCTCGGTGCGCTACCGCAGCGCGCGCGCCGGGCTCTTCGGGCGCATCCCGGTCGCCGAGCGGCTCACGCTGGTGCTCGACGCGGGCGTGCACAAGGTCTGGGAGACGGGCGACCTGCGCGACGCCTTCTTCCCGCACAACGTGGTGGGCGCGGTGGACGGGGCGCTCGCGGGCGAGTGGCACCTGGGCGAGGCATGGCGGCTGAAGGTGGGCGCCGAGTACCGGCGCTACTACTACGCGATGCACCCGGAGCCCGGAGACCGCTTCATCGTCGGCGGCGCGCTGGACGAGTACCTCGCGGGCACCGTGGCCCTGGGCTTCGAGCTGCGCTAGCGGCCCTTGCGGAAGCGGTAGAGGCTCGCCGGCTTGCTCGCGGTGCGCCGCACGCCGGGGGCGCGCTCGAGGATGCGGTCCTCGAGCAGGCGCTGCACGCGGCGGCGGAAGTTGCCCGCGTCCTGCGGCGCGCCCTTCACCGCGGCGAAGACGGCGCGCAGCTCGGGCACGGTGAAGGTGCGCGGCACCAGGGCGAAGGCCACGTCGGAGGTGTCCACCCGCTCGCGGATGCGCGCGAGCGCCACCTCCAGGATGTGCCCGTGGTCGAAGGCGAGCGCCCCCTCCCCCAGGGACGCGACCTGCGCCCACTCGGCCGCGGCCGCATCGCCCCCGGCGTGCACGCGGCCCGCGAGGTCGGGGCGCACCAGCGCCGCGTAGGCCACGGTGACCACGCGCATGCGCGGGTCGCGGTGCGCCTTGCCGAAGGCGCCCACCTGCTCGAGCCACACGTCCCGGGGCGAGAGCCCCGTCTCCTCCACCAGCTCGCGCTCGGCCGCGGCCTCCAGGTCCTCGCCCTGGTCCTGCACGCCGTCCGCCACGCGCAGGAAGCCCCCGGGCAAGGCCCAGCGCCCCGCGAAGGGCGCCTCGGCGCGGCGCACCAGCAGCACGTGCAGGCTGCCCTCGAGCAGCGTGAGGATGACCAGGTCCACGGCCACCGCGGGGCGCGCGTAGGCCTCCAGCGCCTCGCGCGCGCGCGCCACGCCCTGCGCGGCGCTGCTCGCGCCCGGCACCGGTAAAGGCGGGGACGGACGGCGGCTCACGCGTCCAGCGGGTCGCTGGTGCGCACCACCCGCATGCCCGCCCTCCGGAAGTCCTGCATCGCGGCCTCGGCCACGCGCGGGAAGTCGAGCCCCGGTGGCAGCGGATCCAGCGGCGGCGCCGGCACCGGGCTCATCGCGTCCTCGAGGATGTGGATGCGCGCGAGCTTCTCCGGGTCGCGCACCTCGAGCGTGCGCTGCAGGTCCCTCAGCGTGGACAGCACGCAGTGGCTCTTGGCCTGGCCGAAGACGTAGATGCGGTCGAAGGAGAGCAGGTGCTCGAGCAGCGACTCGTTGAAGGCGCCGACCTTCTCTCCGGCCACCTCCGTCACCTCGGGGCTGAGCACCGAGTAGTTCTCGGTGAGCGCGTGCTCGCCCTTGATGTCGAAGCGCGTGGGCACGTCGCGCACCAGGGCGTGGAAGAGGCTGGCCTCCATCACCGCGGGCACCAGCGCGTGGCTCAGGCCCCCGAGCAGCGTGTGGTAGGGCCAGATGGTGAGCACGTAGCGGCCGCTCGCCTCCAGGCGCTCGCAGTACGCGAGGCTCGCCTCGGGCTGCCGCGTCGCGCGCCAGCGCCCCGCGCGCACGTCCGCGGCGAGGATGGGGGTGAGGGGCGGGGGGGCGTTACCCGCCGCGTCCTGCCACCACGCGGGGTGGAAGATCTGGAAGACGCGGTGCGTGTCCAGCGAGAAGGCCAGGCCCGTGATGCGCCCGAGGTGGCGGTAGAGCCAGCCCAGCGCGCACTGCGTGTCCTCCACCGCGCCGGGCACGAAGAGGCTCGCGCCCGGCGTGCAGAAGCCCACCTGCACGTCGATGCCGAAGGCGACGATGCGCTCCCTGTCCGCGTGCGCGGGCCTCACGCCGTGGCGGGCGCGGTAGGCGTGCGCGGCCTCGGCCACGCGGGCGCCGCGCTCGAGGAAGAGCGCGCCCACCTGGGAGGGATCGTAGAAGTCGGGAGGGGGAAGCGGCGGGGTCGCGGACACGGGCACAGACCTCCGGGCGCGTGCGCGCTACACGCGCCCCTGCGGGAAGTAGCGCTGGCGCAGCGAGTCCACCAGCGCCTGGGTGGCCGGCGAGAGCGCCACGGTGTGGCCCTGCACGTCCCCGCTGTCGCTCGCCACGAGGCTGGGGACCTCGGCGCCGCTGCCGGTGAGCAGGAAGTAGCCCTCGGGGGGCTGCTCGTCCGCCTGACCGATGAGCCCGATGGGCCCGCTGCCGTGGCGGCGTCGGAACACCACCGGCACGCCCGGGATGCTCTGCTTGCCCTCGGCCAGCTCGTTGCCGAACTTCATGGTGGGCCGCCCGCCCGTGCAGGACAGCTTGTAGATGGCGGCGGCGCGGTCGCGCGTGAAGGGCGTCTCCATGGGGCGCGCCACGATGTAGCCGCCGTAGCCGTAGAACTGCTCGGCGGGCGCCCAGTCCACCATGCGGCGCAGCTCCTCGAACTCGCGCGTGGCGGCAGCGTCCAGGCCGTCCTCGAGGATGTGCACGGGGCGGATGCCCAGGTCGCGCGCGCGGGTGACGGCGTAGAGGTACTGCAGCTTCTTGTTGCCCGAGTCGAAGCGGATGGAGTCCTGCGCCGCCGGGTCCTCGCGGATGAGCTTGAAGGCGTTGGGCAGACCCGAGCTCAGGGTGTCGTAGGTGTCCAGCAGGTAGCTGGAGCGGTGCGGGCGGCGCTCGCGCATGGCGCGGAAGGCCGCCTCGTCCGAGCCGTAGCGCTGCACGTGCTCGTGGCCCATGGTGCCCACGGGCGTGAGCCCCAGCTTCTGCGCCGCGAGCACGTTGCTCGTGCGCGTGACGCCCGCGTCCTTGCAGGCCCGCACCGCGAGCTCGTGCTGGCTGAGGCAGCTCGCGGCGCGCAGGCCCACCTCGAAGATGCGCGAGGGGTCGCCGACGATCTCCACCAGCTCCTGCACCACCGCGCGCACCCGGCGCACGTAGCCGTCCGCGTCCACGTCCATCGGGAAGGGGCGCACCCCCACCGCGTCCAGGGTCTCCAGCACGATGTCGCGCTGCTCCTCGCAGCACAGGCGCGCGAGCGCCTTGGCCGTGAGCTCGCGGTCGCTCAAGGCGCTCGTGGCCACCTGGATGCGGAAGTTGAGCTGCAGGAGCACCGGCTCGATCCAGGACACCAGCGCCGACGGACCGGTGAGGGTGAACACCGGCTCCTTGGGGAAGAAGAGCGCGCCCTTGGGCAGCGCCCGGATGCGCAGCCGCTCGCGGCGCAGCATCCCGGCCTTGAAGCCCGCGCCCATCGCGTACTCGTGCGCGGCGAGGTACGCGTAGTCCGCGTCCGTGGGCTCCGGCAGCAGCGTGGGCAGCAGCTGCTCCAGGTCCAGCGGCATCACCTGCAGCCCGCCGCGGCGGTGGCAGTAGTAGAAGGTCTCCTCGCGCAGCGGCCAGCCGGCCTCCGCCATGCTGAACTTGTACCCGTCCGTCGCCAGCAGCGAAGCGCCCATCCGTGGCTACCTCCCGGGACGAAAGCTAAGGACGGCAGAAAGAGTTTTCAAGACTCTTTCTGGCCCGCTGTGCGCCGCCCGCTACCTGCCTGCGCGGCGCCGGGCCTTGGCGGCGGCCTTCCCCTTCACGGTGGCCTTCACCGGCGCGCGCGGGGTGCCGTAGAGCCGCTCGTAGTCCTTCTGGCTGCGGCGGATGACCTCGTGGGCCTCGGCGCGGTCGTAGACCTCGGCGATCTCCACCTTGCGCTTCCCCTCGTTCGGCAGCTGCTTGTAGGTGAGGAAGTAGTGCTTGAGCCGGTCGATGAGCGCGCGCGGGCACTGGGCGATGTGGGCGAGCTCGCCGTAGACGAGGTCGTTCTCGAGCACCGCGATGATCTTGTCGTCCGCCTCGTTGCCGTCCACCATCCGGAAGCCGCCCACCGGCACCGCGCGCACCAGCAGGTTTCCCGAGTGGATGACCTTCTCGGTGAGCACGCAGATGTCCAGCGGGTCGTGGTCTCCCTCCACGTCCAGCCCCGTGCGCTCGGCGGCGCGCTTGGCGACGAGCGCGTCGCAGTAGGTCTGCGGGATGAAGCCGTAGAGCGTGGGGCACTGGCTGCTGAAGCGCTGCGGGCGGTCCAGGCGCATCAGCCCGCTCGCCTTGTCCAGCTCGTACTTCACCGCGTCGGTGGGGACGATCTCGATGTACGCGGTGATGACCTCGGGCGCGTCGTCGCCGACGCTCACGCCGTGCCACGGGTGGGCCTGCAGGTTGCGGGTATCGAACACGGGCTTGGACTTCGGGCTCACGGCAGGTCTCCTGAGCGCTCGCGCGCCTGGGCATAGAGTTCGCTCACCGCGGCCTGCAGCCGCTGGGTGAAGGCATCCCGGTCACTGGGCTGCAGGCCCACCGGCGAAATCGGCTTCCCCACCACGAGCGCCGCGCGCTGGCCCCAGCGCACGCTGCGCCCACCCTTGGGCAGGATGAGGCGCGTGCCGCTCACGGCCATGGGGACCACCGGCACCCCGGACTGGATGGCGAGCATCGCCGCGCCCTTCTTGAAGGGGCGCAGGACGCCGTCCTCGCTGCGGGTGCCCTCGGGGAAGAACATCACGCTCACGCGCTCGCGCACGGCGTGGACGGCGTCCTGCAGCCGCTCGCGGTCCTTGCTGCTCCCGGTGCGGTCCACCACGATGTTGCCGGTGGCGCGCACGGCGTGGCCGAACACCGGGATGCGCGCGAGCTCGCGCTTGGCCACGTAGCGGATGTGCTTGGGCACGTGCTTGAGGATGAGGAAGGCGTCGTAGTGCGACTGGTGGTTGCAGACGAAGACGCAGTGCCCCTCGGGCAAATGCTCCAGCCCCACCGCCTCGGTCACCACGCCGGCGGAGGCGAGCATGCTCTTCGCCCACAGCTCGAGCAGCGGGTCCGCGGCGCGCGGGCCGCGCAGGGCGGCGGCGCCCCACACCACGGGGGACAGGGCGCCGGTGATGGACAGGCCCGCGGCACCTGCGAAGGCGGTCTGCGCCAGCTCTTTGAGCAGAGGCTTCACACGAACTCGTGGGCGGGGAACAGGAGGACGTCGGTGATGCGGCTCATCCCCAGCAGCAGCATCAGGATGCGGTCCAGCCCCACGGCGATGCCGGCCGAGGGCGGCATGCGGCCTACCGCATCGAGGAAGCGCTCGTCGAGCGGATAGACGGTGCGGCCCTCGGTGCGCCTGAGGGCCTGCTCCTCCAGCAGCCTCGCGCGTTGCTCGGCCGCGTCCGTCAGCTCGCTGAAGCCGTTCGCCAGCTCCAGCCCCTTCGCGTACAGCTCCACCCGCTCGGCCACCTCGGGCTCTCCGGGCTTGAGCCGGGCGAGCGAGGCCATGGAGGCCGGGTACTCGACGAGGTAGGTGGGCCGCTCGTGCCCCAGGCCCCGCTCCATGCGCTGGAGGAAGAGGTGGAAGAAGACGTCGTCGAAGCTCGTGGCGTCCCCCGTGCGCACGCCCGCCCCTTCCGCCGCGCGCTTGAGGCTCGCCCCGTCCCGGTGCGCGCGCAGGTCGATGCCGGTGGCGCGCAGCACGGCGTCGCGCACGCTCACGCGCTCGTAGGGCGTGCGGGTGAAGAAGAGCGGGTCTGCGCCCTCGACGCCGTGGCCCGCGCCGGCCGCCGCCTGGCCCGCCCTGGCGAGCGCGCCCTCCAGGTCCGCCATGATGGCGTGGTAGTCCGCGTGCGGCCGGTAGAACTCCAGCATCGTGAACTCGGGGTTGTGGGTGCGGCTCACCTCCCCGTTGCGGAACACCTTGCAGAGCTGGAACAGGGGCCCGCTGCCGTCCGCGAGCAGACGCTTCATCGCGTACTCGGGGCTGGTGTGCAGGTAGAGCGGGCGGGCGCTGCCCACGTCCGTCTCCGGCACGAAGGGCACCTCGAAGGCGTTGATGTGCGGCTCCATCCCCGGCGTGGGGACGAGCAGCGGCGTCTCCACCTCGAGGTAGCCGAGGCCGGAGAAGAAGTGCCGGAGGCTGGCGTAGAGCGCCTGGCGCCCCGCGGCCGCCTTCCACTGGACGGAATTGGGCATGGGCGCCGCGGAAGCTACATTGCCCTCCCCATGCGTCCAAGGCTCCTGCTCCTGCTGCCCCTCGCCCTGCTAATCGCAGCGTGCGCGAAGAGGCCCTCCGCTTCCCCGGCCAACCCGGCGGCGCTCCAGGGCGAGAGCGCCCAGCTCACCCGCGAGGTGCAGGGGCTCTCCTCCCGCGCCGAGGCGCTGCTCGAGCGCCAGGACGACCGCGTCTGGGCCTATTGGACGGAGGGCACCCAGGCAGACGTGGGCGCCACCTACGCCCAGGACGCGCAGCTCTTCTCGCTCGCCTCCCTGCGCAAGATCGACCGGCTGCGCCAGCTCTCCACCGCGCCGCGCGAGGTGCGCGCCCTCACCTACCTGGAGTCCCTCTTCGCCGGCGAGTACCTGGCGAGCGCGCTCGAGGAGCAGAACGACGCGGTGGCGAACCTGGAGGGCTCGCTCAGCTACACCCTGCCGGACCCGAAGGGCGGCGCGGGCCGGGAGGTGCGCTACCGCGACCTGGAGCGGCTGCTCGCCAACGAGCGCAGCGCGGAGGTGCGCCGCGCGCTGTATCGCGGCGCTACCCCCAGCATCGAGCGGCTGAACCAGTCGCTGCGCCGGCGCGAGGAGCGGCTGCAGGCCGTGGTGCGCCAGCTGGGCTACCCCTCGTACGTGGCCTTCAGCGCGGAGCTGCGCCAGGCGGACCTGGACCGGCTCGCGGCGCTCGCCGAGGAGATCCTCCAGGCCACGCAGGCGCCCTACCTCACGGTGATGACGCGGCTCGCGAAGAGCGAGCTGGGGCTCTCCTTCGAGCAGCTCACCCGCGCGGACATCCCCCGCCTCTTCCGCCCCCGCGAGGTGGACAGCTTCTTTCCGCGCGCCGCCCAGCTCACCCGGGTGGACAAGACGCTCGCGGGCCTCGGCATCCAGCTCTCGGCGCTGCCCAACGTGCGCGTGGACGCGCGCGAGCTGCCGCGCAAGAACCCCCGCCCCCTCACGCTCGCGCCCAAGGTGCCCGGCGACGTGCGCCTGAGCGTGCGGCCCGCGGACGGGGTGCTCGAGCAGGCGCGCGTGCTGCACGAGGTGGGGCACCTGCTGCACGCCGCCTTCACCCGCGAGCCGCGCTTCGAGCTCGCGAAGCTGGGCAACCCCACGGTGGGCGAGGCCTGGGCCGCGCTCTTCGAGGACCTGGTGGAGGACCCGGTGTGGCTCGAGGAGCAGGCGGGGCTCACCGACGTGCGCCGCGACACCTTCCTCGCCGCCTCCAGCGCGCACCGCCTCTTCCTCATCCGCCGCGCCGCGGGGCGCCTGCTCTACCAGCTGGAGCTGCGGCGGCGAGGGGACAAGGTGGACGCGCGCGCCCTCTACAGCGCCATCCTGCAGCGCACGGATGCGCTGCCCATGGGCCCGGACGACGAGGCGCGCTACCTGGTGGACCTGGAGGACTTCTTCCAGAGCGCGGACGCGTTTCGCGCGTGGTTCCTCGCAGGCCAGCTGCAGGGCCAGCTCAAGGCCCGCTTCGGCCCCGCGTGGTGGCACAGCGCGGAGGCCGGCAAGTTCCTCGAGGGGCTCTGGGCCCACGGCAACGCCCTGAGCGCACGTGAGCTCGCGCTGGCGGCGGGCGAGCGCGGCATCGAGCCGGACGTGCTGCTCTTGCGCCTGGGCACCACGCTGGGGGTGCCCATCCGCCTCGGCACGCCGGCGGCCGGGTCGCCCTAGCCCACCCCGCTCAGGTCTGCACGGGCTTGCCGCAGCCGTTGCAGAACTTCGCGCCGGGGGCGAGCTCGGTGTTGCAGTCCACGCAGCGCGCGGGGGCCGCGGCGAGCGGCTTGCCGCAGCTGCTGCAGAACTTGCCCTGGGCGCTCGCGCCGCAGTTCGGGCAGAAGGTGCCGTTCACCGGCGCGGTGCCCGGTGCGCCCGGAGGCGGACGGCCCTGCTGCTGCTGCTGCTGCTGCTGCGTGAACATGTTGGCCATGCCGAAGCCCATCCCCATGCCCATGCCCTGCAGCGCGCCGCCGGAGCCCTCGCCGCCGCCCTTGGCCATGCCCTCGGCCGCGCCGAGCATCGCCTGGCCCTGCGCGTACTGCTGGAAGCCGCCGGCGAGGCGCGAGTAGGCCACGTCCTTGGAGAGCTTCTTGAGGGTGGCCTCGTCCTCCTCCTTGATGGAGATGTGGAAGTTGCCCAGGCGCACCACGGTGAGGCCGTAGCCGTCCACGTGGGGCTTCAGCCCGCCGATGACCTCGCCCTCGATCTCCTCGGTGTACGCGCCGCTGGTCACGTCGAGCAGCGGCCACTTCTTCTTCACCAGCAGCTCGGCGATGCGGTCGCGGGTGACCTTGAGCACCTGGCTGCGGAACCAGCCTAGGAACTCCTCGTTGTCCGCGCGGCGCAGGCCCACCAGGCCCACCACCAGCTTCTCGGGGTCGGTGACGCGCACGCTGAAGTCGCCGTACACCATGGTGCCGATGCCCAGGCCCGTCTCCGGGTCGCGCACGTCCCCGATGGGGCCGCCGAACTTGATGCCCGCGAACTCGCGCAGGCTGACGAAGAAGATCTCGGCGACGAAGAGGTTGCCGCCGGTGAAGCCCTCGAGCAGCCGCGAGAGGAAGGGGATGTTGCTCGTGTCCAGCTGGTGGCGGCCCGGGCCCAGCGTGCCCTCCACCTTGCCGTCCTTCACGAACAGCGCCACCTCGTCCGCGTCCACGGTGAGCTGGGTGAGCATCCGGACGTTGTTCTCCGGATAGCGGTAGATGATCGCGTTCTTCGCCTCGTCGGAGCGGGCGATGAAGTTGCGCCGCGCCTCCCCCTTGATGCCGTCGAAGATGCCCATCGCTCTCGATGCCTCCTGTACCGCGCTGAAGACCGCGGCCTCCCCTCCCCTACGCGGGAGCGGGCGCCGGATTGCGTCGCTCGTCTGCTTCGACCATGCCAGCTTCGATGTGGGATGAACAGGCGAAGCCCCGCCCCCCATCCGGCACCGCACCCCCGAGCCGCGGCGCGCGCCTAGCCCCAGCGGCTCAGGAGCCGCTCGCGGTCCAGCAGGCGCAGGCTGAGCGCCACCAGCAGCACGTCCAGCCCCAGCACCACCAGCCCCTCCAGCGCGTAGAGCGCGGGCCCCGCGCGCACGAGCCCCGCCACCTGGCCCGCGGCGAGCCCGAGCAGGGGCAGCACCACCAGCGCCGCCACCTGCTGCGCCGTGCGCGCCTCGTTCACGCGCGCCGAGATGAGCACCGCCACCGCGTTTCCGAAGAAGGCGAAGAGCGGCCCCAGCACCAGCACCCCGAAGCCCCACAGCGCATCCGGCAGGAGCGGCCTGCCCACCAGCGGCCACGCCACCCAGTCCACGCCGATGCACAGCAGCGCGAAGGCGCCCCAGGTGAGCGCCACCGCGGGCACCAGCGAGGCGAGGCTCTTGCCCGCCACGAGCTCCCCCGCGCTCACGGGCGAGGCGAGCAGCGGCTCCAGCGTGCGCCGCTCGCGCTCCCCCGCCACGCTCTGCGAGGAGATGAGGATGGGGATGAAGACGGGCATCACCAGGAACAGCCCGAACCAGTCCACCAGCGTGCGCTCCACGAGGAAGCGCACGCTGCTCGTCCCCGCCGGAAGGCCCGGCTCGTAGAAGAGCGCCACCGCGCGCAGGGACTGCTCGCTGCCCTCGTGCACGTAGGCCCACACCACCGCCACCGGCACCGCGGCGAACACCAGCGGCAGCACGGCCATGGAGAGCAGCAGCAGCGGGTTCTTGCGCAGGTCGAGCAGGTCCTTCCAGAAGACGGCGCGCGCGCGTGCGGGGTGGAAGGCCACGTCACGCCTCCCGGATGTGCTCGAGGTAGATCTCCTCGAGCGGCAGTCGGGACGGCACGGCCGCGTGCACCCGGGCGCCCGCACCCACCAGGCACGCGAGCACGTCGGGCGCCTGCGCCTCCTCGGCGAGGGTGACCTGCAGCCGCTCGCCGTCCGCGCTCACCCGGGGGACGAAGGGCAGCGCCTGCAGCAGGGGCACGTAGCGCGTGGCGTCCCCCTCCACCCGCACCTCGAGCGCGGCGCCCGCGCGCCGCTGCAGCTCGGCCACGGACGCGAAGGCGAGCAGCCGCCCCTTCACGATCCCGATGCGCCCGCACAGCTGCTCCACCTCCGCCAGGTTGTGCGAGCAGAGCAGGAGCGTGCGCCCCTCGCGCGCGAGCTCCGCCAGGGCATCGCGCACCGCGCGCGCCGCCTCGGGGTCCAGCCCGCTGGTGGGCTCGTCGAGGAAGAGCACCGGCGGGTCGTGCACCAGCGCCCGCACCAGCGCGAGCTTCTGGCGCATCCCCTTGGAGAGCGCGCCGCAGGGCTCGTCCTCGCGGCCCGCGAGCCCGAAGCGCTCGAGGTAGCGCGAGAGGCGCGGCCACTCCACCCGCTCCGAGCGCTCGTGCAGCTTGAGGAAGAAGCGCAGGTTCTCTCGCGCGCTCAGCCGCTCGTAGAGGCCGGGCTGCTCGGTGAGCAGCCCCACGCTCTGGCGAAGCCGCTCACCGCCGGGCCCGGTGCCGTCGCCCACCGGGTGGCCGAACACCTGCGCGCGCCCCTCGCTCGGGCGCAGGAGCCCCGCGAGCATGCGCAGCGTGGTGGTCTTCCCGGCGCCGTTGGGGCCCAGCAGCCCGAACACCTCGCCCGGCCGCACCTCGAAGCTCAGCCCCTGCACGGCCACGCGCGCACCGAAGCGCTTGCCGAGCCCCTCCACGTGGATGCCGCCGATGTCCGCCGCGAAGCTCACCCGGGCCTCCCTGCGTGACGCGCACTGCACCTGCTGCTGCTCAGCTGCCGCTCAGTCGATGCTCACCAGGACGAACTTGTTGTTGATGGCCGGATCCACGGTCGTCACCACGTGCCCGGGGCCCACTGCGCTGCGCAGCAGGTTGAGCCGGTTGTGCTCCACCAGGGCCCACTCGCGCCCCGGCTGGTCCGCGAACTCGCGCATGTGCTGGTTGGCCTGCGCGTCGCGGAACTGGAGCACGGTGTTGCGCGAGTAGAAGGTCTCGCCGTGCCAGTTCATCATGTACGCGGCAATCGGCTCCTCGGGCTGGCGCAGCCGGTAGTAGCGCCAGAAGAGGTCGCGCTGGGTCCAGTGGTGCGAGAGGTCCACCCAGTGGTTCCAGTTGAACCAGAGCGCGAAGCCGGCGGCGAGCAGCCACGCCGGGCCGAACACCCCCATGCGCGAGCGCCGCGCAGCGCCGACGGCCGCGAAGAGCCCGGCCGCGAGGAAGGCCAGCCCCAGCACCCCCTCGACGTTGAGCGGCTGCGAGAGCGCGCGGGTGAGCGGGTCCAGCGCGCTGGGCGCGAAGAGCCCGCGCGCGAGCAGCGGCGCGCCCACGCCCGCGAGCAGCACCGCGCCGAGCCAGCGCGCCGTGCGCGCCTCCTCCGGCGCCCGCAGCGCCTGCAGCGCGAGGTAGGCGCCCGCCGCGAGCAGCGCCACGCCCACCAGCGCGAGCGCGGACACCTGGCCGCGCCCCACCACCGCCGCGAGCAGGGCCGCGCCCGTGAGCAGCACCGCGAGCCCGAGCGCGCGCAGGCCCGGGCGCGGGCGGCTGCCCTTGCGGAAGGCCTCGAGCGTGAGCCAGGCGCCGAGCAGCAGCGCCCCCGCGGACACCGGGTCTCCGAGCCACAGCGGGCGCGCGGAGAGCAGCGTGATGGCGCGCGTGTCCAGCTCCACCGGGTAGGGCCGGTCGTAGTTGTAGACGAAGAGATCCGTGAAGTGCTTCGGGTTCTCCGCGAGGTCCTTGCCCACCACGCAGAAGAGCACCAGCCCCAGCAGCACGCTCAGGCCGTGCGGCCCGATGCCCTCCTCCCACAGCCGGTCCACGAAGAGCGCGATGAGCAGCGCCAGCGCCGGCACCAGCGGGAACACGTAGTGGTGGAACTTGGTGGCGCTCGAGGTCATCAGGAAGAAGGTGAAGCCCGCCCACACCGCGGCGATCAGCGCCACGTGGTCCGCCCGCGTCCCGCCGCGCAGCCGCACCCGGCCCGCCAGCGCGAGCGCGCCGGGCAGCGCCGCCACCCAGGGGAAGATGGCGTAGCCGCCCTGCTCGATGAAGTAGGTGAACGAGCCGCCCGGCGTGGTGGTGTGCACGCCCGCGGTGAGGCGGTTGAGGTGATCGTGGATGAAGAAGCGGTACCAGAACACCTTGCCCTCGTCGTCCACGCCGTCGAAGAGCGTGAGCGCGAGGTACCAGGGCCCCGCCACCCCGAGGAACACCAGCACCCCGGGCCCCAGGCGCATGCGCGAGAGCTGCTCCCAGAGCACCGGCATCGGGCGCTGCCCGCACTTCACCTCGGCGCGGTAGCCGCGCTCCAGCAGCCAGCGCAGGTGCGCCTGCAGGGACTCGCCGCTCCAGGGGATGACCGCGAGCGCCGCGTAGACGAGCAGGATGATCGCCGGCAGGCCCACGCCCAGCAGGCCCTTGGCCAGCGTGGACAGGCCGCAGAAGACGTAGAAGGCGTACCACCAGCCGCTGCGGTGGCGCGTGGTCTCGTCCAGCTGCCCCACCAGCGCGCACGCCATCGCGCACACCAGCGTGGCCACGAAGGGCAGGTCCGTCACCGCCTGGCGCGTGAGCAGGAACCACAGGGGCATGGTGGAGAGCACGAAGCCCGCCGCGAGCCCCGCGCGTGCGCTCACCAGCCGCGCCAGCGCGTACGAGAGCAGGCTCACCGCCGCGATGCTCAGGAGCGCGAACGGCAGGCGCATCCCCCACTCGGTGTACAGCCCGAGCGCGCCCTCCGTGCGCAGCGTGCCCACCACCTGCATGCCGAGCGCCTGCATCCACATGGTGAGCGGCGGCTTGGAGAAGAACCAGGAGGTCTCGTACCAGGGGTAGAGGTAGTCGCCGCGGTGCACCATCTGGCGCGCCACCTCGCCGTAGTGCGTCTCCCAGGGGTCCCACAGCCCCACCGCACCGAGGTACGGCACGAAGAGCAGCGCGGCGAAGAGGCCGGTGGCCCACGCCACGCGCGCCGGCGCGGAGAGCGCCCGCCAGCGAGCGGCCCAGGCGCCGCGGTCGTACGCCGGCCCCAGCACGCCCTCGGTGAAGGTCTGCGGTTGCTGCCTCTCCACGCCCGCTGCCTCGGTGCTCGCCACGGACCGGAACGCCTCCGTTGAGCGCCCGCCGGGACGCCCGCGCGCGCTTATAGCCCCCCACCCCCAGCCGGTCGACGTGGAAGAACCGCCCGTGTCCCGGGGCTCCCCCTGGGCGGGCCGCGTTTGCTATACCTGGGGCCCACAGGACACCCCTACCGTGCTCAAGCTCATCATCGAAGACGACGAAGGGCGCAAGACCGTGGTCCCCTTCGTGCGCGAGGAGCTCACCATCGGCCGGCAGGAGGGCAACACCATCCGGCTGACCGAGCGCAACGTGTCGCGCCGCCACGCGCGCCTGCTGCGCCAGCAGGAGCAGGTGCTGGTGGAGGACCTCGGCAGCTACAACGGCATCCGCCTCAACGGCGAGCGCATCGAGGGCCAGGTGCCGGTGCAGCACGGCGACCTGCTGCAGATCGGCGACTACGAGCTCGCGCTGCAGCACGAGGGCTCGCTGCAGCCGCTGCCCCCGCCCCAGGCCCAGGCCGGAGACGGCGCGCAGGAGGCGGACGCGGCGGACGCGCGCCACCAGGCCACCGCCATCATCAGCCGCGAGCAGGTGGAGGCCGCGGCGCGCCCGCGGCGCGTGGAGTCCATCGAGCCCGCCGAGGCCCCCCGGCTCGTGCTGGTGGACGCCCCCGCTTCCGCCTCGGAGCCGCGCGAGTTCAGCCTCATCCGCACCGAGATGCGGATCGGCCGCACCGACGACAACGACATCGCCATCGACCACCGCTCGCTCTCGCGCACCCACGCGAAGCTGGTGCGCGAGGAGGGCGGCGCCTGGCGGGTCATCGACCTGCAGTCGGCCAACGGCCTCACGGTGAATGGCGAGCGCTACGCGCAGGCGCCCCTCACCCCCGGCGACGTGCTGGAGCTCGGCCACGTGAAGCTGCGCTTCTGCGCGCCCGGGGCTCCGGCCGCCGCGCCGCAGCGCGGGCGCGCGGGCCTGCTCGCCGCCGCGGCGGGCGCGCTGCTCGTGCTCGGCGCCGGCGCCTACCTCCTGCGCGGGCGCGTGCACCCGGCGGCCCCCGCGGCCGTGGGCAGCGCGGCCTCCCCCGAGTCCCCGGCCCCGGCGGCCCCCGCCCAGCGGCTCGCGGCGGCACGCGCGGCCATCGGCGAGCGCCAGTTCGAGCAGGCGGTGGACCTGCTCGAGTCCCTGCACGATGCCAGCGGCGCCCCGCTGCCCGAGGTGCAGGGGCTGCTGGACAGCGCGCGCGCGGAGCTCGCCGTGAAGCGGCAGCTGCTCGCGGCCCAGAAGGAGCTCGAGGCGGGCCGCCCGGCCGCCGCCCAGGCCCTGCTCACCCGCAGTGCAGGCACCCAGGCCTACGCCGGCGAGCTCGCGGCGCTCAGCGCCCAGGCCGCGCAGGCCCTCCGGCCCGCGCCCGCCGCCCCCGCCGAGCCTGCGCCGGTGGCCAAGGCGCCCGTCGCCAAGGCTGCCGCGCCCGCCCGCGCGGCCCCGCGCCCGGCGGCGCCTGCCGCAGCCCCCGCGCCTGCCGCGGCGCCCGCGAGCGGCGCCCAGGCGCTCTACGAGGACGGCTTCCAGCTCTTCAAGAAGAAGCAGTTCAAGGAGGCGGAGGTCTTCTTCCGCAAGTGCCTCGCGGCGGACGCGGCCTTCGCCAGCTGCCACATGATGCTGGGGACCACCTACGCGAACCTGAAGCAGCTGGAGAAGGGCGCCTACCACTACCGGCGCTTCCTCGAGCTCGCGCCGGACCACCCCAAGGCCGAGGCGGTGCGCCGCCACCTCGAAGAGTACGAAAAAGCTCGGTCCCAGGCACAGTGATACTGTAACGTCCGCCAGCACTGGATCGGTTCCGACTGGAACCGATTTCCCGGTTAAGGAGGACTTGTGCAGATTCGGATCCTGGTAGTCGACGATGAGCAGGACAACTGCGACTACCTGAAGCTGGTGCTGACCCGCGAGGGCTACGAGGTCGCGACCACCACGGACCCCACCAAGACGGTGGAGATGCTCCGCGCGGCGGACTACCACCTCGTGGTGCTGGACATGATGATGCCGCAGATGTCCGGCACCGAGGTGCTCGAGCAGATCCGCAAGATCGACTCGGACGTCGCCGTCATCGTGGCCACCGCCTACCCCAACGTGGACACCGCCGTGGCCAGCCTCAAGGCGCAGGCGAGCGACTACGTGAAGAAGCCCATGGAGCCGGAGCAGTTCCTGGCGGCCGTGCGCTCCGCGCTCTCCAAGAAGGGGCTCAGCCAGGACCCCGAGGCGGACCTGCACCGGGCCATCGGGCGCACCATCCGCGAGGCGCGCAAGACCCAGGAGCTCACGCTCAAGCAGCTGGCGCGGCGCACCGGGCTCTCGGTCAGCTTGCTCTCGCAGATCGAGCGCGCGGAGTCCTCGGCCTCCATCTCCTCGCTCTACAAGATCGCGAGCGCCCTGCAGATCAAGATGGGCGACCTGTTCGGCGGCGCGTAGCGCGCGGCGCGCAGCTTAGCGACCGGTGAACCGGGGGCGGCGCTTCTCCAGGAACGCCGCCCTCCCCTCGCGCGCGTCCTCGCTCGCGAAGGCCTCGGCGCGCAGCTGCCGCAGGTGCCCGGCCTCCTCGGGGGTGAGCGGCGCGCGGGCGAGCCGCCGGAAGGTCTCCTTCATCCCCGAGATGGCCAGGGGCGCTCCGGCGGCAATCGCCTCGCAGAGCGCGAGCGCGGCCCCTTCCGCGCCCGCCGCCTCCGGGTGGCACTCGTCGAGCAGGCCCCACGCGAGCGCCGCAGCGCCCTCGAGCTTTCGCCCGGTGAGGAACAGCAGCTTGGCGCGCGCCGGGCCCACCAGGCGCGACACCCGCGCGATGCCGTCCGCCGAGTACACGACGCCCAGGCGCGCCGGGGGCATGCTGAAGAGCGCGCTCTGCGTCCCCACGCGGAAGTCGCAGGCGGCGGCGAGGTCGAAGCCCGCGCCGAAGGCCGCCCCCTCCACCAGCGCCACGCTGGGCACCGGGTGGGACTCGAGCCGCGCGAGCAGCGCCATCAGCGCGTCGTCCGGGAGGCTCCCGCCGGGGGCCGGCGGGCCCAGGCCGGTGAGATCGTAGCCCGAGCAGAAGGTGCCACCGTGGCCGCGCAGGAGCAGCGCCCGCACGCCTGCGCAGGCCTCGGGGGCGAGCGCCGCGTGCAGCGCGGCCACCAGCGCGTCGTCGAGCGCGTTGCGGCGGCTGGGGCGCGCGAGCGTGAGCACCCGCACGCCGTCCGGCCGGTCCTCGATGCCCAGCGGGGCGGCGGAGGGGTGCACGCGCGTCGTGCCTCTAGCCGAGCACCACCAGCACGTCGCCCTCGTTCACCGCCTGCGCCTCCTTGCAGCGGATCTCCTTCACGGTGCCGGCCTCGGTGGCCTCCACCGGCATCTCCATCTTCATGGACTCGAGGATGACCAGGGTCTCGCCCTCGGAGACCTGCTGGCCGACCTTGACCTCGATCTTCCACACCGTCCCGGTGATGTGCGCCGCCACGTCCGCCATACGCTGTTGCCTCCTGGGGTGCTGCTCTCTCGCGACTGCTGTGGAACGACTCTAGGGCTTCGGCGGCTTCGCGTGGTTCTCGAGGAAGCGCGTGTCCAGCTGGCCTGCGGCGAACGCCGGGTCCTGCACGATGCGCAGGTGCAGGGGGATGTTCGTCTTGATGCCCTCGATGCGGAAGTTCTCGAGGGCCGTCTTCGCCCGCGCGATCGCCTCCTCGCGCGTGGCCCCGGAGATGATCAGCTTGGCGATCATCGGATCGTAGTTCGGGGTGACGGTGTTGCCCTCGGCGTAGCCCGAGTCCAGGCGCACGCCCTCGCCCGTGGGCGGCTGGTAGACCTTGAGGGGGCCGGGGGACGGGAAGAACTTCACCGGGTCCTCCGCGTAGATGCGGAACTCGAGCGCGGCGCCCCGGCGCTTCACGTCCTCCTGGCGCACGGTGAGCTTCTCCCCCGAGGCGATTCGCAGCTGCCAGCCGATGAGATCCAACCCCGTGGTGAGCTCCGTCACCGGGTGCTCCACCTGCAGGCGGGCGTTCATCTCGATGAAGTAGAACTCGCCGTCCGAGTACAGGAACTCCACCGTGCCCGCGTTCGCGTAGCCGAAGGCCTTGGCCGCGGCCACCGCGGCCGCGAACATGCGCTGGGCCACGTCCGCGTGGAGGCCGCCGGCGAAGAGCGGAGACGGGGCCTCCTCCACCACCTTCTGGTGGCGGCGCTGGATGGAGCACTCGCGCTCCAGGCCGTGGATGAGGTGGCCGTGGTGGTCGCCGAGGATCTGCACCTCGATGTGGCGCGGCGCCGGGAAGTAGCGCTCCAGGTACACGCCCTCGCGGCCGAAGGCGGCCTTCGCGCGGTCGGTGCACTGGCGGAACACCTTCTCCAGCTCCGCGGGGTCCTTCGCCGCCGCCATGCCGATGCCGCCGCCGCCGCCCGCCGCCTTGCACAGCACCGGGTAGCCGATGCGCTCGGCCTCGGCGAGCGCGCTCGCCACGTCCGGCACCACGTCCCGGCTGCCGGGCACCACCGGCACCCCGGCCGCCTGCACCAGCTTGCGCGCCTGGCTCTTGTCCTTCATGCGCAGCATCGACTCGGGAGGCGGCCCCACGAAGGTGATGCCGGCCGCCGTGCAGGCCTGGGCGAACTCGGCGTTCTCCGAGAGGAAGCCGTAGCCCGGGTGCACCGCGTCCGCGCCCGTCTGGCGCGCCGCGTCCAGGATGGCCGCCACGTTGAGGTAGCTGTCCTTCGCCGGGGCGGGCCCGATGCGCACCGCCTCGTCCGCCTCCTTGACGAAGGGCAGGTCCGCGTCCGCGTCCGAGTAGACGGCCACGGTCTTCAGTCCCATGCCGCGCGCGACTGCGCCGATGCGGCGGGAGATCTCCCCGCGGTTCGCGATGAGCAGCTTCTTGAACATGTGCGCCAGCCCTCCCTGGGCCCCCGGAAAGAGGCGGCGCAACCTAAACCCCACCCCCGCACCTGACAAGGCGAGAAGCGCACCTGTGCGCACCAGGGTTGTAGCGCCGAACGCTGCGAGGCCGATTTACCGGCTCCGGACGCGTGTGAGGGTTGCGGCACGTCAGGAGGCTGACGTAGCTTGATCCCCGTGAGCCTCCCTCCCCGAGAGCAGGACAGCGCGAGCGCACCCCGCGGCACGGTGGTGAGCCTGCGCGGCGTGCGGCTGGAGCGCCGCCTGGAGCTGTACCGGGCCCGCCTCGCGGACCGGGTGCAGAGCAACCGCGCGGCCGTGGAGGCGCTCTACGGCGAGGGCACCCTCTTCACGCCCCAGGGCGCGCGCTCCGGGCGCAGCCTCCTGCGCGCCTACCAGCTGCTGCAGCGCGCGCGCGCCCGGCTGGAGGAGCTGGCAGGGGACGGGGCGCTTCCCGCCCCGCGCCTGCCCGAGCGGGTGGAGGCGCTCTACCGCGAGGTGGACGTGCTGCTCGCCCGCGCGGACGCCCTCTCGGGCCGCCCGCTGGGCACCGGCGCCAGCGTGAGCCGGCTGCCGGCCCGCTAGCGCCCCTTCCCTGCGCCTACGGCATCTCCGTCTGGCCCTGGCGGCGCAGGAAGGTGGGGATGTCGAACTGATCCTCGTCCAGGGGCAGCGCCGGGTCCTTCACCACGGCGGTGCGCGCGGTGGCCACCGCGGCCTTGCCCGCATCCGCGGCGCTGAGGCTGCGCGAGCCACTCTTCGCGGGGACCAGGCTCGCCACCTCCTCGCGCGCGGCGCTGAGCACCGCAGGCGCGGGGCGCGCGATGAGCGGCGCCTGCATCACCGGCTGCACGATGCGGCTCTTCGCCTCGCGCTGCACGAAGCCGGTGGCGATGATGGTGATCTTCACCTCGTCCTGGATGGTCTCGTCGATGAGCGAGCCGAAGATGATCTCGGCCTCGTTGTCCGCGGCGTCGTGCACCAGCGTGAGCGCCTCGTTGACCTCCTGCAGGGTCATGTCGCGGCCGCCCGTGATGTTGATGAGCAGGCCGGTGGCGCCGTCGATGGTCACGTCCTCGAGCAGCGGGCTGCTGATGGCCTGCTGCATGGCGTTGAGCGCGCGCTGGGCGCCGGCCGCGCGGCCCGTACCCATCAGCGCGAGCCCCTTGTCGCTCATGATGGTCTTCACGTCCGCGAAGTCCACGTTGATGTAGCCGTGGTACTGGATGAGGTCGGAGATGCCCTGCACGGCGTTGAGCAGCACCTCGTCCGCGCGCTTGAAGGTCTCCAGCAGCGGCATCGGCTCGTTGCTCAGGGTGAGCAGCCGCTGGTTGGGGATGGTGATGAGCGTGTCCACCGCGGCCTTGAGCTCGATGAGCCCCTGCTCGGCCTGCTTGCGGCGGCGGTTGCCCTCGAAGAGGAAGGGCTTGGTGACGACGCCCACGGTGAGCGCGCCCAGGCTCTTGGCGATGTCCGCGATGATGGGGGCTGCGCCGGTGCCCGTGCCGCCGCCCATGCCGGCGGTGACGAACACCATGTCCGCGCCCTCGAGCAGCTGCGCAATCTGCTCCCGGCTCTCGAGCGCTGCCTCGCGGCCCATCTCGGGGTTCGCGCCCGCGCCCAGGCCCTTGGTGAGCATCTGGCCCAGCTGGATCCGCGTGGGCGCCTTGCTCGCGGCGAGCGCCTGCACATCGGTGTTGGCGGCGATGAAGTCCACCCGGTCCAGCTTCGCCGAGATCATCGTGTTGACGGCGTTGCACCCGGCACCGCCGGCGCCCACCACGCGGATCTTCGCGGCCTGCTTGCTCTGCTCGAAATGGTCCATGGGTCCCTTTCAACGGCAGGTCGCGCGCTGCCGCCCCCCTGCTACTGAGGCCGCCATCATCAACAGGACGGGATCTTTGGCAAGTTTTCCGCTACGGCCCTGTAGCATCGCAGGGATAGAAAGACCCCCTTTGGCCGTTGACAACGCCAGAGGGGGTCGTTCAAGCACTGCGCAGGGCTAGAAGATCTCTTCGAGCCACTCGCGCATGCGGTTCTTCACCTTCTTGTACGCGTTGCCGTCCTCGCGGATGCGGAACATGCGGCGGTCCAGGTGCTTGGCGCCGTACACCACCAGGCCCACGCCGGTCGCGTACATGGGGCTCTTCACCACGTCCACCAGGCCGCCGATGCCGCGCGGCATGCCGCGGCGCACCGGCAGGCCGATGACCTCCTCGGCCAGCTCCGGCATGCCGGCGAGCAGCGTGCTGCCGCCGGTGATGACCACGCCCGAGGCGAGCAGGTCCTCGTAGCCGCACTTCTGGATCTCGCGGTGCACCAGCTGGAAGATCTCCTCCACGCGAGGCTCGAGGATCTCGCAGAGGATCTGCCGGCCGAGCACGCGCGGCTGGCGGCCGCCCACGCTGGGCACCTCCAGGGTCTCGTCCTTGTTCACCATGGAGGCGAGCGCGCAGCCGTACTTCTGCTTGATGCGCTCCGCCTCGTGCGCGGGCGTGCGCAGCCCGATGGCGATGTCGCTGGTGAGGTTGTTGCCGCCCAGCGCGATGACCGCGGTGTGCACGATGGAGCCGCCGGAGAAGATGGCGATGTCGGTGGTGCCCCCGCCGATGTCCACGAGGCACACGCCCAGCTCCTTCTCGTCCTCGCCGAGCACGGCCTCCGCCGACGCGAGCGGCTGCAGCACGATGTCGCTGACGTTCAGGCCGGTGCGGTTCGCGCACTTCACGATGTTCTGCGCGCTGCTCACCGCGCCCGTGACGATGTGCACCTTGGCCTCCAGGCGCACGCCCGCCATCCCGAGCGGCTCCTTGATGCCGCCCTGGTCGTCGATGATGAACTCCTGGGGCAGCACGTGGATGACCTCCCGGTCCAGCGGGATGGCCACGGCCTTGGCGGCGTCGATGACGCGCGCGATGTCCGCCTCGCGCACCTCCTTCTCCTTCACCGCCACGATGCCCTGCGAGTTGAAGCCCTTGATGTGGCCGCCGGCGATGCCGGTGTACACGTGGGAGATCTCGGCGCCCGCCATGAGCTCCGCCTCCTCCACCGCGCGGCGGATGGAGGCCACGGTCGCCTCGATGTTGACGACCACGCCCTTGCGCAGCCCCTTCGACGGGTGCGTGCCGATGCCGATGATGTCGATGCCGCTGTCGGTGAGCTCACCGACGATGGCGCAGATCTTCGTGGTCCCGATGTCGAGGCCGACGATGATCTCCCCGGACTTCTGCTTCGCCATGGACTTCCCTCCCAGCGCCCCCGCGCTCTCGCGGACCGGGGGCGTCCCATTGCTTACTGCGTCGCGGTCCCGGTCCTCTCGGAGCCGGCACCGGAAAGCTTCACCGCCACCCAGCCGGGACGCGCCCGGTTGTCCAGGTGGATGACCTCGGCCGAGAGCCCGCGCTCCGCGAGCTCCCCGCGCACCTTCTCCAGCCGCGCGAGCTTCTGCGCGAGCTGCTCCGCCTCCATCCCCTCCCCCAGCGGCACCTCCTGCCCCGTGGCGCTCACCAGCGTGAGCGCGTCGCCGGTGAGGCGCACCTCGCTCAGGCGCTCGCGGCGCGAGGGGGAAGCCGCCGCGTACGCGCGCGCCACCTCGAGCGCCTGGCGGAAGCGCGCGCGGGTGTGCGCCTCGTCCGCCACGTACGCCTCGCGGTCCACGCCCGTCACCAGCGGCAGGTCCAGCGCGTCCGAGGGGGCCACGCGCTTGAAGGGCTCGCCCTGCTCGTCCAGCACGTAGAGGTCGCCGAGCACCACCAGCGCCACCGGCACGTGCTCCTCCACGACCACGGAGACCGCGGCGGGGAAGTGGCGCGTCACCTCCACCGCGCGCACCCAGGGGTGCGCCATCAGGCTGCGCTCGAGCTGGTCCACGTCCAGGGAGAAGAGGTTCTGCCCCGGCGCGAGCCCGCTCAGCTTGAGCAGCTCCGGGCGCCCCGCGCGCGCGAGCCCCGTGAAGGTGACCTCCTGCAGCGCGAAGGTGGGGGACGCGAGCGCCCACGCGCGCAGCGCCACCCCGCTCCAGACCAGCCCCACCGTGAGCGCCGCGGTGAGCAGCGCGCGCAGCACCGTGGGCGCGTGCGTGCGCACCGCGCCCTGCACCGCCGCGCGCGTCTGGGCCGCATCCTGGCGGCGGCGGTTCTTGGCTCTTCCGAAGGCCATGGGGGGGGTCCGTACCGACGCAGGATGATCGCACTGCGATCTCGACGCCAGTTTTTGGCTACAGGTACGTCGCTGTAGTGGGAGCGCTCGGCGGAGAGGGGGTGCGGGCGCAGCACCATACCTGTTTCGCGGCCGCGCGGAATGGCCCTGCGCATCTTGGGGCCCAGCGCGCCGCGTGACCCAAGGGCTAGTGGGGTGCAGCGCTACCCTGGGTGCAACCGCACAGCGGAACGCGCACTCAGGGCAGGAACTCACCCACGCGCTTGACCTCCGGGTGCAGCTCCACGCCCGAGAGCTCGCGCACCCGCGTCTGCATCAGCATCATCAGCCCGAGCACGTCGCGCGCCGCGGCGCCGCCCAGGTTCACGATCCAGTTCGCGTGCAGCGTGGACACCTGCGCGCGCCCGAGGACGTGTCCCTTGAGACCGGCGAGCTCGATGAGCCTTCCCGCGTGGTCTCCCGTTGGGTTGGTGAAGACGCTGCCGAAGTTCGGCTGGCTCAGGGGCTGGGTGCGCTTGCGGTAGCCGAGGTCCGCCTCCATCGCCGCCTTCGAGGCCGCGAGCTCCTCGGGACCGGCGCGCCGCAGGCAGAAGCGCACCCGCGTCACCACGCTGCCCGCGGGCAGCTCCGTGTGGCGGTAGGCGTGGGGGATGCGCTCGCGCGGCAGCCACCCCACCCCCTCCGCCGTCGCCAGCTCCACCGCCTCCACCACGCGGAAGGCCTCGCCGTTCTTGGTGCCGGCGTTCATGGTCACCGCGCCACCCAGCGTGCCCGGAATTCCCGCGAGGAACTCCGCGCCCACCAGCGCGTGGGTGCGCATCAGGTTGGGCAGCCGCACGATGGCCGCACCCGCGCCCAGCGTGAGCCTCCCCTCCTCCGCCCCCAGCTCCACGCCTTCCGCGAAGAGGTCTCCGGGCAGCCGCAGTGTCACGCCGCGCACCCCGCCGTCACCCACCAGCGTGTTCGCCCCGCCGCCCAGCACCGTGAGCGGAAGCCCTTCCGCGCGCAGGTGGCGCAGCAGGGCGACGAGCGCGTCCGGAGAGCGCGGGCGCACCAGCGCGTCCGCGCTGCCGCCGGCACGCACGCTGGTGAGCGGGGCGAGCGGCGCGTCGCCGCGCACCTCGAGCCCGGGAATCGCCTCGAGCCCTTGCACGAGAGACGCGCCCATGGCCTTCAGGCGCTGCGCTCGGGCGCGGCGTGGCCGAGCAGGCCGAGCAGGTCGGGGCCCACCTGGGTGATGTCGCCGGCGCCCAGGGTGAGCACGATGTCGCCGTCCTTGAGCCGCGGCAGCAGCGCGCCCGGAAGGTCGGTGCGCTTCTCCACGTAGGTGACGTCGCGGTGGCCGTGCGCGCGCACCGCTTCCGCCAGCGCCTCGCCGTTCGCGCCCGGGATGGGCTCCTCGCCGGCCGCGTACACGCCGGAGACGAAGAGCACGTCCGCGTCGTTGAAGGCGGTGGCGAACTCGGAGAGCAGGTCGCGCGTGCGGGTGTAGCGGTGCGGCTGGAAGGCCACCACCACGCGCCGCCCGAAGGCGCGGCGCGCGCCGGCGAGCGTGGCCAGCACCTCGGTGGGGTGGTGCCCGTAGTCGTCCACCACGGTGATGCCGCGCGCCTCGCCCTTCACGGTGAAGCGCCGCTGCACCCCGCCGAACTCCGCGAGCGCCGTGCGCACGGTGTCCAGCGGCACCTCCATCTCCTCGGCCACCGCGATGACCGCGAGCGCGTTGAGCGCGTTGTGCGCGCCCACCATGCGCACGCGGAACTCGCCCAGGTCCTCGTCGCGGCGCCAGGCGCGAAAGCGCGTGCTGTAGCCGTCCAGCTCCACGCCCTCCAGCCGGTAGTCCGCCATGTGCGAGCTGCCGTAGGTGACGTAGCGCTTCTCGAGGTGCGGCAGCAGCGCCTGCACGTTGGGGTGGTCCAGGCACAGCACGTTGAGCCCGTAGAAGGGCACGCGGTTGCAGAACTCCACGAAGGCGCGCTTGAGCGCGTCCAGGTTGCCGTAGTGGTCCAGGTGCTCGGGGTCGATGTTGGTGACCACCGCGATGGAGGGGTGCAGGTGCAGGAAGGAGCCGTCGCTCTCGTCCGCCTCCACCACCATCAGCTCGCTCTTGCCGAGCTTCGCGTTGCTGCCCAGCACGTTGACCTTGCCGCCCACCACCGCGGTGGGGTCCAGGCCGGCCGCCGCGAGCACCGTGGCCACCATGGAGGTGGTGGTGGTCTTGCCGTGGCTTCCCGCCATGGCGACCGCGTACTTGAGCCGCATCAGCTCCGCGAGCATCTCGGCGCGCGGGATGACGGGGATCTTGCGCGCGCGCGCCGCCATCACCTCGGGGTTGTCCTTCTTCACCGCGGAGGAGATGACCACCACGTCCGCCTGCACCAGGTTCTCGGCCTTGTGGCCCAGGCGCACGTCCGCGCCCAGCTTGGCGAGCCGGCGCGTGATGTCGCTCTCCTTGAGGTCCGAGCCGCTCACCTTGTAGCCGAGGTTGAGCAGCACCTCGGCGATGCCGCTCATCCCGATGCCGCCGATGCCCACGAAGTGCACGTGGGCGGCGTGGCGCGTCTTGAACAGGCTCGGCGGCTTCACGCGGCTCACTTGCGCACCTCCGCGCCCTTCTCCGGGCGCTCGCGGCCGTTCTGGCCCCAGGTCTGCACCATCAGCTCCACGCACACGTCCGCGAGCTCCTTCGCCGCCTCGGGCCGGCCCAGCAGCCCCGCGCGCTTCTCCATCTGGCGGCGCTGCTCCGGGTGCTCCTTGAGGCGGCGGATCTCCTGCGCGAGCTTCTCGCCGGTGAGCTCGCCCTCGCGCATCATCACTGCCGCGCCCACGTTCACCAGGCTCATCGCGTTGACCTCCTGGTGGTTGTCCGTGGCGTGGGGGAAGGGCACCAGGATGCTCGCCTTCTTGCAGACGGTGAGCTCGGCGAGCGTCGTCGCGCCCGCGCGGCACACCACCAGCTCGGCGTTCGCGTAGGCCGCGGACATGTCCTCGATGAACTCGCTCACCTGGGCCTTGAAGCCGCGCGCGGCGTAGCCCTCGCGCACCGCCTCCACGTCCTTCTTGCCCGTCTGGTGCACGAAGGAGATCTGCTCCTTGAGATCTCCGAGCGAGTCCAGCGCCTCGATCATCCGCGCGTTGAGCGCCTTGGCGCCGAGGCTCCCGCCGAACACGAGCACGTTGAAGCCGTCGTGCGCGACGCTCGAGCGCAGGTAGTTGTCCATCAGCTTGCGGCGGATGGGGTTGCCGATGAGGTGCACCTTCGCGGGCGGGAAGAAGCGCGCCGCCTCCGGGAAGGAGGTGAAGACGACCTTGACCATCTTCCCCAGCACCTTGTTGGTGAAGCCCGGCAGCGCGTTCTGCTCCTGCACCGCGGTGGGGATGCCCATCAGCCACGCCGCGAGCACCACCGGCCCGCTCGAGTAGCCGCCCACCCCCACCACCACGTCCGGCTTGTGGCGCACGAGGATGCGGAAGCTCTTCACGAAGGCGAGCGGCAGCGCGAGCAGCCCGCGCAGCAGGCCGAGGAAGCCCTTGCCCTTGAGCCCCTGCGCCGGAATGGTCTCCAGCAGGTAGCCCGCCGCCGGCACCACGCGCGCCTCGAGCCCGCGGTCGGTGCCCGCGAACACCACCTCGTTGCGCGGGTGGCGCGTGGTCACCTCCTCGGCGAGCGCGATGCCGGGAAAGAGGTGGCCCCCGGTGCCTCCGCCTGCGATGAGCACCTTCACGCCGACACCTCCCGCACGTCCGAGCCCACGCTCGCGCCCACGCCGCTGCGCACCGGGGCGCGCGCCCCTTCCGCGCTCGCGCTCAGGGACAGGAGCACCCCGGCCGCGCCCATCATGATGACGAGCGAGGTGCCGCCGTAGGAGACGAAGGGCAGGGTCAGCCCCTTCGTCGGCAGGAGCCCCATCGCCACGCACATGTTCACCACCGCCTGGAACCCGATGATGGAGCACAGCCCCAGCCCCAGGTAGGTGCCGAACGTCTCCCCTGCGGCGAGCGCCGCGCGCACCCCGCGCCAGAGGATGACGCCGTAGAGCGTCACCAGCACCGCCACCCCGATGAGCCCCAGCTCCTCGGCGATGATGGAGAAGATGAAGTCGGTGTGCGCCTCGGGCAGGAAGAAGAGCTTCTGGCGCCCGTCCCCCAGCCCCAGCCCGGTGACGCCGCCACTGCCGATGGACATCAGGCTCTCGGCCACCTGGTAGCCCACGTCGTGGCGGTGCGCCCACGGGTCGGTGAAGGCGAGGATGCGCTTCATGCGGTAGGGGCTGCGCGCCACCGCGACGTACGCGAGCGGCAGCGCCGCGAGCACGCTGCCCACCAGGAAGCTCAGCTTCGTTCCGGCCGCGAAGAGCAGCACGAAGAGCAGGAACACCAGCAGCACCGAGCTGCCGAAGTCCGGCTGCTTCATGCACAGCGCCACCAGCAGGCCGCACAGCAGCAGGTGCGGCAGGAAGCCCACCGAGAAGGTCGCCACCTTCTCGCGCTTCTTCGCGAGTGAGTAGGCCAGGTAGACCACCCAGGAGAACTTCGCGACCTCCGCGGGCTGCAGCCCGAAGCCCGGCAGGCGGATCCACCGCTGCGCGCCGCCCGCGGTGCTGCCCAGCCCCGGGATGAGCACCGCCACCAGCAGCACGAGGGTGATGAGGAGCAGCGGGTAGGCGAAGCGCGCGAGCCGGCGCCAGCCCACCTTCATCGCCACCGCCATCGCGACCAGGCCCATGCCGGCGGCCGCGAGCTGGCGCTTGAGGAAGTAGAGGCTGTCACCCAGCTTGTCCTGCGCGAGCACGGCGCTGGCCGAGTAGACCATCACCAGCCCCAGGGCCACGAGGAGGAACACCGCGCCCAGGAGCACCGGGTCGAAGCGGACGGCGGGAGAGGAGGACTTCATCGGATGCCTTGGACCTTTTCGGTGCCCTGCTACGCCAGCGCTCGGACCAGCTGCTTGAACTGCTCGCCGCGGTCCTCGAAGTTCTGGAACTGATCGTACGACGCGCAGGCCGGCGAGAGCAGCACCGTGTCGCCCTCGCGCGCGAGCTGCCGCGCACGCGCCACCGCCTGGGCCAGCGTGCCGCAGGGGTGTACCTCCGCTTTTCCCCCGTACGCCTGGGCGAGCGCCTCTGCGTCCTGCCCGATGGTGAGCACGCCCTTCACCCGCCCCTGCCCCGCCTCCACCATGGGCGCGTACGGCGCGCCCTTGCCCTTGCCTCCGGCAATGAGCCACAGCGGCCCCGCGAAGGCGCGCAGCGCCACCAGCACGCTGTCCACGTTGGTGGCCTTGGAGTCGTTCACCCACTCTACGCCCCCGAGCACGCGCACGCTCTCCAGCCGGTGCGCGAGCCCCGGGTAGCCGTCCAGCCCCGCCTGCACCGCGTCCGGCGCCACCCCACCGAGCCGCGCGAGCAGCGCCGCGGCCATGGCGTTCTGGGTGTTGTGCGCCCCGCGCAGGGAGCGGTTGCCCAGCCGGTAGCGCTCGGGCGGTGCACCCTGCTCGAGCGCGAGCCGGAAGCCGCCCTCCTCCGCGGTGGCCAGCCCCGCGAGCGCCGGCGCGGGCGCCGCGACGAGCCCCGTGAGCGAGAAGCCGTACACGCGCGAGCGCGCGCCCTCCGCGAGCCGCATCACCTCGGGGTCATCCGCGTTCACCACGCAGAAGTCCTCCGGGCCCTGGTTCATGAAGATGCGCGCCTTGGCGGCGCCGTAGGCGCGGTGATCCTCGTAGCGGTCCAGGTGGTCCGGGGTGAGGTTGAGCAGGGCCGCGCCGCGCGGGGCGAGCTGGGCGATGCCCTCGAGCTGGAAGCTGCTCAGCTCCACCACCAGCGCATCCCACGCGCCCGGCTGCTCCGCGGCCTCGCTGAAGGGCCGGCCCAGGTTGCCGCCCACGAAGGTGCGCGCGCCGCTCGCCGCGAAGAGCTCGCCGGTGAGCGCCGTCGTCGTGCTCTTGCCGTTGGTGCCGGTGATGCCGAACAGGGGCACGTGCGAGAGGAGGCGCCCGGCGAGCTCCACCTCGCCCCACACCGGTACGCCCGCGGCGCGCGTGCGCGCGAGCTCCGGCAGGGCCAGGGGCACGCCCGGGCTCACCACCACCAGGTCCTGCCCCTCGAGCAGCCCCGCGGGGGGCGGCGCGCCCACGGCGAGCGCCACGCCCGCGGCGCGCAAGGAGGCGGCCGCCTCGCCCAGGGCCGCTTCGCTGCGCGCGTCCACCGCCGTCACGCGGGCGCCGTGCGCGCCGAGCAGCCGCGCCGCCGCGAGCCCGCTCTTCGCGAGCCCGAACACCGCGACCTTGCGGCCCTTCAAGTCCCGGGGGAGGTCCTGCAGCGGCTTCATCTGGGGCGAGGCCATGGCGAATTGCCGTCCTTCAGCGCAGCTTGAGCGAGAGCAGCGCCACCCCGCCGCACAGGATGGCGGCGATCCAGAAGCGCACGATGATCTTCGGCTCCGCCATGCCCTTGAGCTCGAAGTGGTGGTGCACCGGGGCCATCTTGAAGACGCGCCGGCCGGTGAGCTTGAAGGAGGTCACCTGGATCATCACCGAGAGCGCCTCGGCGAGGAACACGCCGTGGATGATGGCGCTCACCACCTCGTTCTTGGAGAGCATGGCGAGCCCGCCCAGCGCGCCGCCCAGCGCGAGCGAGCCGATGTCCCCCATGAAGACGCTGGCCGGGTAGGTGTTGAACCAGAGGAAGGAGATGCCCGCGCCCACGATCGCCGCGCAGAACACCGCGAGCTCCGCGCCGCCCGGCACCTGCGGGATGCCCAGGTACTGGTAGAGCGGCACGCCCACCAGCCGCGCCGCGCCGTTCACCGTCTCCACGTCCGAGATGGAGAGCGTGGTGCCCGCCACGTAGCAGAGCACCGCGAAGGTGATGGCCGAGATGATGGTGGGCACGATGGCGAGCCCGTCCAGGCCGTCCGTGAGGTTCACCGCGTTGCTGGTGCCCACCACCACGAAGCCCGCGAAGATGACGTAGAAGATGCCCAGGTCCGGGCTGAACCAGTGCGTGGGCACGAAGGGCAGCGTGAGCCGCGTGTCGATGAGCAGGTGCGGGTGCCCGCCCGTCCAGTCGGTCATCACGCCGAACACGGCGATGGCGAAGAACAGCGTCTGCAGCACCAGCTTCTTGCGCCCCGCGAGCCCCTTGCTGTTGCGCTTGGAGAGCTTGAGCCAGTCGTCCAGGAAGCCGGTGAAGCCGTAGCCCACGGTGAGGATGAACACCGCCCACACCGCGCGGCTGCGCAGGTCGCAGAACATCAGCGTGCCGGCCACGATGCACAGCAGGATGAGGGCGCCGCCCATGGTGGGCGTCCCCTTCTTCTTCTTGTGCGTGTCCGGCGTGTCCTCGCGCACGTTGCTCTGGCCGTGCTGCTTGAAGCGCAGCCGCTCGATGAGCCCGGGGCCCACCAGCATGCCCAGCAGCAGCGCGCTCACCCCGGCCGCGATGATGCGGAAGGTGGGGTAGCGCAGGAAGTTGAGGAAGCGGGCGGCCTCGGTGCTCGCGAGCCACTCGTAGAGGAAGAAGAGCATGTCAGTGGCCCCCTCCGGCCGGGGCCTGTCCCGTGAGAGCCGCCACCACGCGCTCCAGGCGCATGCCGCGGCTCGCCTTCACCAGCACCACGTCACCCTCGCGCAGCTGCGGCTTGAGCCAGGCGACCAGCGGCTCCACCTCGGTGAAGTGCGCTGCCCCGTCGCCCATCCCGCCCGCGCGCGCCGCCTGCAGCCCGTGCACCGAGCGCGGCCCGAAGAAGGCCACGCGCGAGGCCCTTCCCACCACCCGCTCGCCCAGCGCCGTGTGGTCCGCCTGCTCGCCTGCGCCCAGCTCCAGCATGTCCCCCAGCACTGCAAAGGCGCGGCCGCCCTCGGGGGTGAGGCTCACCAGGGTGTCCAGCGCGGCGTTCATGCTCGCGGGGTTCGCGTTGTAGCAGTCGTCCACCACCGTGACGCCGCCGGGGGCATCCACCACGTTGAGCCGGCGCGCGTAGGGGCGCGCGCTCGCGAGCCCCGCCACGCACTCCTCCGGGCGGTAGCCCAGCGCGAGCGCGAGCGCGAAGGCGCCGGTGGCGTTGAGCGCGTTGTGCTCGCCCACGAAGGCGAGCTCCACCTCCCAGTCGCGGCCCGCATGCCGCACCGTGGCGGTCATCCCGGCGCGGCCCCGCAGCCGCACCCCGGCGAGCCGCACGTCCGACTCGGCCGCCCGCCCGAAGGTGAGCCGGCGGGCCTGCGTGCGCTGAGCGCGCTCGGCGATGAGCGGGTCGTCCAGGTTCACCACCGCGGTGGCCTGGGGGGAGAGCTCCTGGAACAGCTCCGCCTCCGCGTCCGCCACACCCTCGAGGCTGCCGAGCCCCTCCAGGTGCTCGGGCTGCACGATGGTGATGAGCCCCGCGTCCGGCTGGGTGACGCGCGCGAGCCGGGAGATCTCCCCCGGCCGGTTCATCCCCACCTCGATGACCGCCGCCACGTGGGAGGGCTCGAGCCGGAACAGCGTGAGCGGCACGCCCACCTCGTTGTTCAGGTTGCCCTCGGTCTTCAGCGCCGGCCCGCGCACCGCGAGGATGGCGCCCACCATCTCCTTCGTCGTCGTCTTGCCGTTGGAGCCTCCCACCGCGCCCACCGGGATGCGGAAGCGCTGGCGGTGGAAGCGGGCGAGCGCGCCCAGCCCCGCGAGCGTGTCGTCCACGGCGTAGAGCGCGAAGCCCGCGGGAATCCCCGGGGGCAGCGGCTTGCCGCGCTTCACCAGGGCACCCGCGGCGCCGCTCGCGGCCGCCTGCGGGAGGAAGGTGTGCGCATCGAAGCGCTCACCCTCCAGCGCCACGAAGAGGCAGCCGGGGGTGAGCGCGCGGGTGTCGGTGCACACGGCCTCGTAGGCCGCGCGGGCGCCGGGCGCGGCCCGGGTGGCCCCGGTGGCCTGCACCACCTGCTCGTCGGAGAGTCTGACTGCCATAAATCCCTGGGAGTAGAGAGAGAGGGAGGGCCCGCCGAGCCTAGGCGCGCGTGGCCAGCGCCCGGGCCGCGATCTCGCGGTCGTCGAAGGGAATGCGCTCGGCCTCCACCTGCTGGTAGGCCTCGTGCCCCTTGCCGGCCACCAGCACCACGTCCTCGTCCTTGGCGAGGCTCACCGCCACCTGGATGGCCTCCTTGCGGTCGCTCTCCACCAGGTAGCCGCGCTCGCCGCTCTTGGCCTTGCCCGCGCTGATGCGCCGCAGGCCCACCTTCTCGAGCCCCGGCGTCACCTGGCCGATGATGTCCTCGGGGTCCTCGCTGCGCGGGTTGTCGCTGGTCACCACGGCGAGGTCCGCGCCCTCCCCGGCCACCGCGCCCATCAGCGGACGCTTGCCCTTGTCGCGCTCGCCGCCGCAGCCGAACACGACGATGACGCGGCCCTTGGCCAGCGCGCGCGCGGCCTCCAGCGCGCGCTTGAGCGCGTCGTCCGTGTGCGCGTAGTCCACGAGCACCGCGGGGCCGCTCGCGCCCGGCGCCACCGCGCCGTCCACGCGCTCCATGCGCCCGGGCACGCCGGTCATCCGCTCGATGCCCTCCTGCACGTCGCGGCGGCTGAAGCCCGCCCCGAGCGCGATGCCGGCCGCCGCGAGGATGTTCTCCAGGTTGTGCGGCCCGATGAGCTTGCTCTTCACCGGGATGTCGCCCGCGGGCGTCTTCAGCGTGGCCTTGATGCCCTGCAAGGAGAAGGTCACGTCCGTGGCGCTGATCTCCCCGGCGCCCTGGCGGCTGAACTTCCACGCCATGCGCTTCTGGCCGCGCAGCTCGTTGTAGATGCGGCTCGCGCTGGTGTCGTCGCCGTTCACCACCGCGACCCCGCCCGCACTCAAGTTCTCCGAGAACAGCTTGCGCTTCGCCTGGAAGTACTCCTCGAGGTCCTTGTGGAAGTCGAGGTGGTCGCGCGTGAGGTTGGTGAAGGCGGCGGCGCGGAAGGTGAGGCCGTGCACGCGCTCCTGGATGAGCGCGTGGCTGCTGACTTCCATGACCACGTTCTCGATCCCCGCATCCACCATCTCGCGCAGGATGCGGTGCAGCTCCACCGGGTCCGGCGTGGTGTGCTGGGTCTCCACCGAGCGGCCCGCGAAGCGCGCGCCCAGCGTGCCGATGACGCCCGTGGACGCGTAGCCCGCGGTGCTCATCGCCTGCAGCAGGTAGCTGGTGGTGGTCTTGCCGTTGGTGCCGGTGACGCCCAGCAGGGTGAGGCCCTGCGCGGGGCGGCCGTAGAAGTTCGCCGCGATGAGCGCGAGCGCCTTGTGCGCGTTGGAGACCTTGAAGAAGGGAATCTGAGAGGCCGCGGGCTGCTCGGCCACCACCGCCACGGCGCCGCGGCTGATCGCCTCGCCCACGTACTTCGCCCCGTCCTCCTTCGTGCCCGGCACCGCCACGAACACGTCCCCCGGCTTCACCTTCCGGGAGTCCTGCGTGACGCCCGTCACGTCCACCGCGGAGCGCCCACCCGAGGTCTGCTCCGCCCCACACCCTGCCAGGACATCCGTCAGCTTCATCGTTTTCCCTTCCAACAGCTCTGCTGCATGCGCGGGGGAGGCTGGAGGCCGTCTCTTCCTGCGCGCGGCCTCATTGCCGCGCGGACAGCTCCACCGTGACCCGCGAACCCTTTTCCACCACCGCTCCGGGGGCGGGATTTTGCGCGACAACCCGTCCACTCCCCAACAACTCTGGCTGGAGCCCGGCGGCCAGGAGCCTGCTCACTGCCTCGCGCCCCGCCTGACCGAGCAGCGCCGGCACGTGCACGCTCCCC
Organism: Aggregicoccus sp. 17bor-14; assembly: GCF_009659535.1. NCBI lineage: Bacteria > Pseudomonadati > Myxococcota > Myxococcia > Myxococcales > Myxococcaceae > Aggregicoccus > Aggregicoccus sp. 17bor-14. The sequence continues at coordinate 184,727 of NZ_VJZZ01000009.1, read as the reverse complement.
TCCCCCGCAGGCTCCACCAGCTCCACCGAGGGCACCGCGCCGCGCACCGCGCTCACCGTGGCCACGGGGGACGGGCTGGCGGGCAGGCCCTTGCCGGAGCCCTGGGTAGCCACGGGCACGGGCACGGGCGCCTCGCGCGAGGGCGGCACCGCGAGGTGCGCGAGCGCCTGCTGGGCGATCTCCTTGAAGGCGGGGGCAGCCACGAGCCCCCCGTACACGTCCGTCTTCGGCTCGTCCACCACGACGAGGATGACGAGGCGCGGGTCCTCCGCGGGCACCATGCCGATGAAGGACGCGATGCGCTTGTCCGAGTAGCCGCGCGCCACCGGGTCCGCCTTCTGCGCGGTGCCCGTCTTGCCCGCCACCCGGTACTGCTCCATGGCGGCCTTGGGCGCGGTGCCCTCCTTGAGCACCACGCTCTCCAGCATCTTCACCACCTGGCGCGCGGTCTTCGCGCTCACCGCCTGGCGCACCTCGGTGGGGCGGTTCTCGAGCAGCACCACGCCGTCCGGGTCCACCACCTTCTGGACGAGGTAGGGGCGCATCAGCACGCCGCCGTTGGCCAGCGCCCCGTAGCCCGCGGCGAGCTGCACGGCGGTGGCCGTCATGCCCTGGCCGAAGGACTGGGTGGCAAAGGAGATGTCCGCCTTGGGGAAGGGCACCACGCCGCGCCCCTCGCCCGGCAGGGACAGGCCCGTGCGCTCCGCGAAGCCGAACGCGTGGTAGGCCTCGACCATGCGCTCGCGGCCCAGCTGCTGGGCAATCTTCGAGACGCCGATGTTGCTCGAGACCTGCAGCACGCGCTCGGGCGTGAGCCAGCCGTACTTGTGCGTGTCGTTGACGACGTTGCGCCCGATGCGCCAGGCGCCGTTCTCACAGAAGAAGGTCTGCTCGGGCTTCACCGCGCCGGTCTCCAGCGCGGCGGCCACCACGAAGGCCTTCATCGTGGAGCCGGGCTCGAAGGTGTCCAGCGCGGCGCGGTTGCGGATGGCGTTCTTCAGCCCCGTCTCCGGGGTGTTGGGGTTGAAGCGCGGGTCGTTGGCGAGCGCGAGGATCTCCCCCGTCTTGGGGTCCAGCACCACCGCCATCCCGGCCACCCCCTTCGCCTCCTCCACCGCGTGGCTCAGCGCGCGCTCGGTGACGAACTGCAGGTGCCGGTCCAGCGTGAGGGTGATGGCCGCGCCCTGGCGCTCGAGCGGGTCCGCGGTGCCCCCTTGCGTGAGCAGCTTGCGCCCCTTCGCATCGCGCAGGCCCGAGAGCCGCGAGTTCTGCCCGGAGAGCTCGTCGTCGAAGGCGAGCTCGAGGCCCTCGAGGCCGCGCCCGTCCATGCCCACCATGCCCACCACGTGCGCGCCCAGCTCGCGCTGCGGGTAGAAGCGCTTGGGCTCCTTCGTGAAGCCGATGCCCGGAAGCGCGAGCTCCTTCACGCTCTCGGCCTCGCGCGGGGTCACCTGGCGCTTCACCCACGCGAAGCGGCGCGAGCGGGTGAGGCGCACCGTGAGCTCGTCGGGGTCCAGCCTCAGGCGCTTGGCGAGCGCGCGCGCGGCCCCCTTCACGTCCGGGAGCATCGAGGGGTCCACCCAGACCGAGTCCACCTCCACGCTCTGCGCGAGCGGGGCGCCGCGCCGGTCGAAGATATCGCCGCGGCGCGCGGGGATCTCGATCTGGCGCATGTACTGGTCCTGCGCCATGCCGCGCAGCTGGTCGCGGTCGAACACCTGCAGCTTCACCGCGCGCCCCAGCGCCACCGCGAGCAGGCCGAGGAACAGCGCGAGCATCAGCAGCACGCGCAGGCGCAGCCAGCGGCTCCCGCCGGCCACCCCGCCGCCCGGGCCGGCATCCGGCGCCCGGACGCTCTTGAAGTCTCTCACTGCCCGGCGCTCCGCTCGGCCACCTGCACCGCGTGGCTGCTGCGCGCCTGCACGCGCGCGGGCGTGCGCGCCGGCGCGAGCGCGATGACGGCGCCTGTGGCCGGCAGCCCCATGCCCAGCTTCTCGCGCGCGAGCCGCTCGAGGCGCGCCGGGGTCTTGAGCGTGGCGAGCTCCAGCTTCAGCCGGTCGTTCTCGCGCTGCAGCGTGCGGCTCTCGGCCTCCGAGCGGCTGAGGCGGTAGCCCGCGTCCACCACCATCACGCGGCCCGTCACGTGCACGAGGCCCACCGCGGTGAGCAGCACCATCACCGCCACGGCCGGCAGCAGGTGCGCGAGCACCCCCGCCACGCTCACGCTGCCGCGCGTCCCTGCGCTCGCGCCGAACCCCGTGCCGCGTCCACCCTTGCCCAGCTTGCTCATTTGATTCGCTCCACCGCGCGCAGGTGTGCGCTGCGGGATCGGGGGTTCACGTCGAGCTCCGCGTCCGAGGCGGAGAGGGCCTTGCGGGTGAGCGCGGCGAAGCCGTGCCCGCCTCCGCCGCACGCGCACACCGGCAGCCCCGGCGGGCAGGTGCACTGCCCCACCAGCGCGCGGAAGGCCTCCTTCACGCGCCGGTCCTCGAGCGAGTGGAAGGAGATGACGGCGGCGCGCCCGCCCACCTTGAGCAGCGTGGGCAGCGCGGCGAGCAGCGCGTCCAGCGCCTCGAGCTCGCCGTTCACCGCCATGCGCAGCGCCTGGAAGGTCTTGGTGGCCACGTGGATCTTCTTCGGCCAGGCGCGCCGGGGCACCGCGCGCTTCACCGCCTCGGCCGCCTCCAGCGTGCGCGTGGGCAGCGCCCGCTTGAGCTCGCGCGCGATGGGCCGGGCAAAGGGCTCCTCGCCCAGCTCGCGCAAGAGCTGCGCGAGCTCCTGCTCGTCCACGTCCGCGATGAGCTCCGCCGCGGTGCGCCCGGTGTCCCCCATGCGCATGTCCAGCGGGCCGTCCTTCATGAAGGAGAAGCCGCGCTCGGCCACGTCCAGCTGCGGGCTGCTCACGCCCAGGTCCACCAGCACGCCGTCCACCGGCGCGAGGTCCGCCACCAGCTCCGGCAGCTCGCCGAAGTTGCCCTGGCGCGCGCTGAAGCGCGGGAAGGCCGCGAGCCGCGCGCGCGCCGCGGCGAGCGCCACCGGGTCGCGGTCCACGCCCACCACCGTGGCCCCGCGCGCGAGCAGCGCCTCGGTGTGGCCGCCCCCGCCCAGGGTGCCGTCCACCAGCAGCTTGCCCTCGCCGGGCTGCAGCACGGCCACGGTCTCCTCGAGCAGCACGGTGTGGTGGTGGAAGTCGGACGGCACGGGCGCGGCCTCTCGGGTCAGGGCAGCCGGGTCAGACGAAGGGAGCGCGCGCGTGCGCGAAGGCGGCGCGCGCATCGGACATGTGCGGGTAGAACTCGAAGGCGTCGTGGGCACCCGCCGCGCGGAAGATGGCCTTCAGGTAGGGCGAGAGGCCGGAGAGCTTCACGTCCCCGCCCGCGCGGCGCAGCTGTGCGGCGCGCTCCATCAGCGGGCGCACGCCGCGGTAGTTCAGGTGCGGCACCTCGCTGAAGTCCAGCACCAGCAGGCGCGCGCCGCGGCCCGCGCGCCGGGTGAGCTCGTCGGCCACCTGCACCAGCTCCTGCTCGGAGAGCTCGCCCTCCAGCAGCACCGTCTCCACGCGCTCGGCTCCGCCCGTCGCCCGCGCCGCCCGCTCTGCAATCGCCCAGTTCATCTGCATGATGACCCTCCCCGTGAATCCGCTTACTGCCGAAGCTCCGTGAGCACCCGCATCACGTCCGCGCTCTCCACCTCGTTGCGCGCGTCCGCCTGCGCCTTCGCCCAGCCCGTCACGCTCCACACCTCGATCACCTTCACCATCCCCGCCCACACCAGGTCCTTCTCCAGCCCCGCGTGCGCGCGCAGCGAGGGCGGGATGAGCACGCGCCCCAGCTTGTCCAGCGGGCACTCCTGGGCGCTGGCCACGTAGAGGCGCATCAGCGTCTTGACCCCCGGCTCCATGGGGTTGCGCTTGGCGAGCGCCGTCTCGAGCGCCTCCCACTCGCGCACCGGATAGGCGTGCAGGCAGGGGTCCAGCGCGGTCGTGATGATGAGCCGCTCGTCGTAGGCGCCGGTGAGCGTGTCGCGCAGCTTGGCCGGCAGGCTCGTGCGGCCCTTTGCGTCGATCTGGTGCTCATAGACGCCTCGGAACACGGGGACCTGCCACCTTTTCGCGCGCGCAGGGCACTTTGCGCCACTGCTTCCCACTCCTTGCCACTTGGCCGCGCGAAGCTACCCCCCGCCTCCTACCCGGTCAAGAAAGCGCAACAGCCCGAAACAGCACGCGCCGTGCGGGCGCCGAGCCCCCGCGCGGGGCGAATTCCGAGCCCCCGCGCGGGGTTGCCCCAGGGCATCCGCAACGACCCGACACTCGCCGTGGGTTCCCGGGTAACCGGCCTTGAAAAGTTTGCAGGCGGCGCGCAATGTTCCTGCCTACGTGAAGACCCCCGCCCCCAAGGCCCCGCCGGGAACGCCGACCGTGCGGCTGAAGGTCTCGTACAAGTCGCCCGCGGCGCTGCTGGGGGAGTTCACGCGCAGCGTGGGCCAGGGCGTGGTCGCGCTGGAGACGCAGAAGGACGTGGGCGTGGGCACGCGCTTCGTCTTCGAGCTGCACGCCTCGGGCGTCGAGGCGCCGGTGGAGGTGCTGGGCGAGGTGGTGCAGGTGGCGGTGCAGCCCAGCGGCCGGCGCCTGCTCACCGTGCGCTACGACGCGGGCGGCGACCGCGCAGGGCTGGATGCCGTGCTGCAGCGCATCTTCGACACGCACGAGCACGAGAAGATGCGCCGCTTTCCGCGCATCCCGCTCAACCTGCGCGCCACGGAGGACGCCCCCTTCTCCCCTGCCTTCCTCGTGCGCGACATCTCGCGCGGCGGGCTCGGGCTCGAGGTGGAGGCGCCCGCCCTGCCGCGCAGCGTGCGCGTGGGCACCCCCTTCCTGCTCGAGATGAGCATGTCGCTGGGGCAGCTGCCGCTGCACGGCGAGGTGGTGTGGACCACCAGCACGCAGACCGACCGCACGCCCGCGCTCGCCCCCGGCTTCGGCGTGCAGTTCGGCAAGCTGCGCCTCGACATCGCCGAGCGGCTCGAGCAGCTGCTCGCGCTCAGCGCCCTGCCCCCTGCGCCCTGGCGCGCGCGGGTGAGCTTCGGCATGGACGCGGTCAGCCGGATGCCCTGAGCCTCAGCGCGTGAACTCCTCGCGCCGCAGGAGGCCGTCGTCGGGCACCTCGTAGTAGTCGCCCTTGCTGCCCAGGTAGATGTGCGCCTTGGGCGTGAGACCGCTCGGCGCGTCGAAGGAGCCCGCACAGATGGACATCTTGGAGGCGCCGTCCTCGTCCCACAGCAGGCTCGAGCCGCACTCGCCGCAGAAGCCCTTGCGCACCGTGGGAGACGCCGCCCACCACCTGAGCCCGCGCTGCTCGACGAGCCGGAAGCCGGGGCGGTCCACCGCTGCCCAGGCCCCCACGTGGCCGTGCCAGCGGCGGCACTTCGAGCAGTGGCAGAAGGTGACGGAGGTCAGCGCGAGGCTGACCTCGTAGCGGACTGCACCACAGGCACAACCACCGGTCTTCATCGCTCGCCTCCCGGGCACACTCGGCGCCAGCGTGCCAGCGGTCGTGGCGCATCGGCAGCCTGGACTGAAGTCCGAGCGCTCCCTGCGGCGGACTGCCGGACGAGCCACGGGTGGTCTGCCGCAGTCCGGCCGGGTGCCCGGCCACTCGGGCCGCGAGGGGCTACCCTCCCGCGTGGGGCGACCGCTCAGCTCTCGAGCGGCAGCGGGTCCGCGCTACCGGCGACGGCCACCAGGCGCTGGATGACGCAGGGCCGCGCGCGCAGCAGCAGCCCGTGCTCGTAGGCCACGGGCGTGAGGGGCGGAACGAAGGCCTCGAGCAGCTCCCCGGGGCGCAGCAGGAACTCGGGGCGGCTCGGGCGGCCGTAGCGCTCGTGGCCCTGCGCGAACGTCTCGTACAGGAGCACGCCGCCGGGAGCGAGCGCGCCGGGAAGCGCAGGCAGCAGCGGGCGGTGGAGGTAGTTCGTCACCACGATCGCATCCCAGCCGCCGCCCAGCGACCAGGGTGCGCCGTCCTCGAGGTCGAGCCGGCGCACGTCGCACCGCTTCAGCCGCTCGAGCGCGTCCGTGGTGCGGTCCACCGCCGTCACCGCATGCCCGCGCGAGAGGAAGAACGCCGCGTGCCGGCCCTCGCCCGCCGCCACGTCCAGCACGCGGCCTCCCGCGCGGACCAGATGGGCGAAGCGCACGATCCACGGGGAAGGTTCGGAGGGAAGATGGACGGGGGTCATGGTGTCTCACGCGAGGCCGCGCACCACCCTGCCCGAGACGGGGGCGGGTGCAGCGACACCCGACTTCAGCTCCCCTGCATCACCCAGCGCGCCGGCGAGCCCGCACTGGTATCGAGCCCGACCTCCAGCCGCCCGCTGGAGAGCGAGCGCATGAACCAGACGCGCACCTGGTTCTGCCCCTGGCTCCAGAAGGCGAAGCGGCAGTAGCCCGAGAAGTTGTCGGTGAAGATGACGTCGCCGAAGGTGCCCGTGCTCCCACTGGCCGGGGCCTCGCCGACGGCGTCCGGGTTGGTGATGGTGTAGTGGTCCGTGCCCGAGAAGGTGAGCGTCACCGTCTTCGACGGCGCGCCGGAGCTGCCGCCGTTGCTGACCTCCGTCACCTTCCACGGCCCGCCCGCCTTCACCGCGGACCACCACTGCGAGCACGCCGCCGTCTGCTGCAGCGTCGAGCCGCCGCCCCCTCCCGCGTCGCCGCCGCCGGCCTTCGTGAACTGCGCCGTCGAGCCCGGCAGCGCCTGGCTGCGCAGCGTGATGAGCGTCCCGGCCGCTTCGATGATCACGTTCACGCGGCTGTAGCTCACGAGGGTGCCGTTCACGAGCTGCGGGCTCACGATCTGCCCCTCGCAGCCGGAGTCCTCGCACGCGATGTCCTCGATATAGGCATCGCCAATATCGAGCACTCCGCGATTGGTCCCGAGCGTCGAGCTACCGAAGTCGGTCACGACGGCCTGGTTCCCGTCGAACTCGATGGTCAGTCCGTCGACGCCCGTCCAGACGCCCTCGAGCGCAGCGTCGATGGGATTGCCGCAACCGCCGAGGGCGACCACGGCGGCGATGCGGAGGAGGACAGCCGCAGCGCGGCGGGGCAGAAGGTGCATGGGGCTCTTCCACTCGAGCGCAGCGAGGCTGCGGCCCGTGAAGGGGGTGTGCTGCAGGTGCGGCCGGCAAAAGCAGCCATCTTCCGCACCGGCAGCGCCCGCGTCAAAGCCCCTCTGCGCTTCTAGGCCTGCTCGAAGGGATAGCCCCCGCTCTTCTCCAGCGCCGCCACCACGGTCTCGCGCAGCGCCACCGGGTCGCGCGGCACGAAGCGGTAGAGCGGCGCGATGGCCTTCAGGTGCCCCTCGAGCGCCGCGCCCTCGCTGCTCGCGCACAGGGCGCGCTTGGTGCGCTCGTAGCTGCGCGCGCTCGCCTCGGTGGCGAAGGCCTGCACCAGCGCCACGCGCACCGGGTCCAGCTTCCCCTCGCTCGCGGCCTGGCGCGTGCGGGTGACCATGGAGTCCAGTGCGAACGCGTCCATCACCACGTCGGCCACCGCGGCGAGCACCTCCTGGTGCTTCTCCAGCTCGGGGCCGAAGCGCTCGGCGGCGACCTTCAGCGCGTAGATGGCGAGCCGCTTCGTGCACTCGGCCGCGTGCGCTTCCGCCGCGAGCGCGTCCCCGGCCGCAGGCGCGGGCACGCTGCCCTTCGCGAGCGCCTCGTCGAGCTGCTGCGCCACCTGGAACAGGGGCAGGCTGCCCTTGAGGGTGCGCTTGAGCAGCATGCCGGCGATGAGCATGCGGTTGATCTCGTTGGTGCCCTCGAAGATGCGGTTGATGCGCGCGTCGCGGTACGCGCGCTCCACCGGGTACTCCTCGATGTAGCCCGCGCCGCCGTGCACCTGCACCGCGTCGTCCACGAGCTGCCCCAGCGCCTCGGAGCCGAACACCTTCATGATGGAGCTCTCGATCGCGTACTCCTCGATGGAGGCGATGAGCTTCGCGTCGTAGTCCGCGGCCGCCTTGTCCTCGCCCGCGAGCCGCGCGTCCACCAGGCCGCCGGTGCGGTAGGTCATGCTCTCCACCGCGTAGATGAGCCCCGCCATGCGCGCGAACTTCTCGCGGGTGAGCGGGAACTGCGCGATGGGCGTGCCGAACTGCTTGCGCTCCTGCGCGAACGCGAGCGCGCTCGCCAGCTGCAGCTTCATGCTCCCCAGCACGCCCGCGCCCAGCTTGAGGCGCCCGTAGTTGAGGATGTTGAAGGCGATCTTGTGCCCCTTGCCCACCTCGCCCAGCAGGTTCTCGCGCGGGATGCGCGCGTCCTCGAAGTAGAGCGGGCAGGTGCTGGAGCCGCGGATGCCCATCTTGTGCTCCTCGGGCCCCACGCTGAAGCCCGGCGCACCCTTCTCCACGATGAAGCCGGTGAACTTGTCGCCGTCCACCTTCGCGAACACCACGAACACGTCCGCGAAGGCCGCGTTGGTGATGTAGAGCTTGCTGCCGTTGAGGATCCACTCCTTGCCGTCCGGGCTGAGCACGGCCTTGGTCTTCGCGCCCAGCGCGTCCGAGCCGCTGCCCTGCTCGGTCAGCGCGTACGCCGCCACCAGCTCCGCGGTGGCGAGCTTCGGCAGGTACTTCGCCTTCTGCGCCTCGGAGCCGAACCACACGATGGGCAGCGACCCGATGCCGGTGTGCGCCCCGAAGGTCACGCTCCAGCTGCCGTGCAGGCTCATCGACTCGGCGAGGATGAGGCTCGTGGTCTTGTCCAGCCCCAGGCCCCCGTGCGCCTCGGGGATGTCGATCATCAAGAGGCCCAGCTCGCCCGCGCGCCGCAGCAGCTCGCGCAGCACGCCCGGCTCCTTGCGCTCGATGGCCTCGGACTGCGCGAGCACCTGCTCGCGGCTGAACTGCAGCGCGGTCTTGAGGTAGAGCCGCTGCTCCTCGGTGAAGGCCTCGGGCGTCGTGATGCGCACGCTGCCCACCTCCTCGAAGAGGAAGGCGCCCCCCGCGGGCACCTGCGCGGGGTGTTTCGTCTCGAGCACTGCGGCCATGGCTTGGAGCTCCTTGATTGACAGAAAAATCAACCTGCGGCGGCGCGGAAGATACGCCTCGCTGCCCGGGTGCGGAAGGCCGCGGCGCGCGGGGGCCCCGCGCTACAGGCCACAGGCGTCCTGTAGTCGAAAAGTTGCCCGCGCCCGCCCGCCCCCTACCCTCTGCGCCCAACGCCGCCCCCGCGCAGGCCGTGCCCGCACGGCCGTCCGCAGGGCGAGCACGCTCGGCAGGCCCGGGAGGGACGCACGGATGAAGGCACTGATGCTGGTGGCAGCGCTGGGAGTGACGGCAGGGCTGGGGAGCCTGCGCCTCGACGGACGCCTGGGAGACGGGCCGCCCCAGGAGGCCCGGGCCCGCGCCGCGGTGGATGCCCGCCAGCGTGAGGTGCTCGGGACACTGTTGCGTGTCCAGCGTGCCGCGGCCCTCGCCCAGCGCTAAGTTCGTGGCACCGGGTGGGTGATGGTGCTACGACCCTCCCTCTTCTTCCTGCACCCGAGGGGGACATGCCAGAAGGCTCCGCGCCAGCGCCAGCGTCACTCCAGCTCGCGGTCGGTGACCGCGTGGTGTACCCGAAGCAGGGGGTGTGCCGCGTCACCGCCGTCGACGTGAAAGAGGTGGCAGGTCAGCGCCTCACGCTCGTCATCCTCAAACGCGAGGAGGACGGTGCGGTCGTGATGGTCCCCGAGTCGAAGGTGGCCAGCATCGGCGTGCGCAAGGTGGCCGGCCCCCAGGAGGTCGAGCGGCTCTTCTCCTTCCTGCGCTCCGACAGCGACAAGGCGGACCTGGACTGGAAGCTGCGCGCGCGCACCAACCAGGACCGCATGACCCAGGGCGGCATCCTCGGGCTCGCCGAGGTCGTGAAGGGACTGCAGGTGCTCAGCGAGCTGCGCCCCCTGCCCACGAAGGAGCGCGAGCTCTACGACAGCGCCCGCCACCTGCTGGTGAGCGAGGTCGCCGCGGCATTGAGCACCTCCGAGTGCAACGCCGAGGACGCCATCGACCTCGTGCTCTTCCCGCCCGGCCGCGAGCGCCCCAAGCGCACCGCCGAGGAGTTCAAGCTCAAGGGCGGCGGCGGAGACGACGACCTCGAGCTGGACTCGGACCTGCTCGGCCTGGACGGCGACCTGGACCTGCCCTCGGACGAGGAGCCCGCTCCCGCCGAGGAGGAGGAGCAGGAGGGCGAGGGCGAGGAGGCCGAGGGCGGCGACGAGGCCGCGGCCGAGGACGAGGCCCCCAAGAAGCGCGGCCGTCCCCCCAAGGCCAAGACGGCCGAGGCCGAGGCGCCCAAGAAGCGCGGGCGCCCGCCCAAGGCCAAGCCCGCCGAGGACGCGCCCCCGGTGGCCGCGAAGAAGCCCGGCCGCCCGCCCAAGGCCAAGGCGGAGCCCGCCGACGAGGACGCCGCGCCCAAGAAGCGCGGCCGTCCGCCCAAGGCCAAGACGGCCGAGGCCGCGAAGCCCGCCGCCAAGGCCGCGAAGAAGAAGAGCTGACGGCGCGGCCGCGTGCCCCCGAGTCCTCCCACGAGTCCTTCCCGAGGTGACGCCCCGTGATTCGCGTCGTGACGCTGGACCCCTTCGACGACAAGCAGCTCGCCCGCTTCTGCCAGACGCTCTACACGGCCTTCGGCGTGGGCTGTGAGCACTCGGGCAGCGTGAGCGTGCCCGCCGGCCTCTCCGAGCCCCTCGACGCCGAGCAGCTGCTCGCGAAGGTGGAGAGCGTGCGCGCCTACCAGGACGACAAGCTGCTCTACCTCACGGCGCGCCGGCTCAAGGACCGGCAGCTGCCCAGTGGCACCGCGCCCACGCACGGCTTCGCGGTGTACGGCAAGGACCGGGCGATCATCTCCACGCACCCGCACAAGGACCTGGAGGCGGGCTTCAAGCCGGTGGCGCGCCACGCCCTGCACCAGCTGGGGCACCTCTGGGAGCTGCACCACTGCCTGGACCCGCGCTGCTCGATGTACCTGCCCTGGACCCCCTCCTTCCCCCAGGGTGAGCCCATCTTCTGCACCTTCTGCCGCGACAAGAGCGAGCAGAAGATCCGCCTTGCCAAGTCGTAGCCTCCGGCGCGCGCTGCCCCTGCTGGAGCTCGCGGCGCTCGTCGCCGCCGCGCTCCTGGCGCTGCTCTTCCAGCTCACCCTCCCCTCGCGCCTGCCCTCCGAGGATGACCACCGCGCGGCCGCCGCGGCGCTGTCACGCGCGGCCCGCCCCGGGGACGTGGTGCTCCTGTGGCCCTGGTGGACCGAGCGCGCGCGCCTCTTCGCGCCGCCCGGGCTCCCCGTGGTGGGCTACCTCGGCTCGGACGCGGACGACCTGGATGCGCACCCGCGCATCTGGGTGCTGGGGCAGCCGGAGCTGCCGCGCTCGGACGCGCGCGCCTTCGAGCAGGCCTTCCTCCCGGGCCGCACCGCGCTCGCGCCCGCCGAGCACTTCGGGCCGCTCACGCTCACGCCCTACGCCAACGGCCGCTACCGGGCGCGCCGCTTCGATGCCACCGCGGCGCTCGCCTCGGCGCGCGTCTACCTCGAGGGGCCCGACGGCGCGCGCCTGCCCTGCCCCTTCGACGGCGCGGCCCACCGCTGCGCCGGCGCGCCCCACCTGCGCGTCGCGGCCGAGTGGCACGAGGTGGCGTACCAGCCCCGCCACTGCCTCTGGATGCACCCGCCCGGGGGCGCCGCGCGCCTCGTGGCCGAGTTCGACCCGGTGCCCGCCGCGCCCGCCTACCGCCTGGGCGCGGGCATCATCTGGGAGCAGGCGCGCAAGGTGGACCCCGAGCGCATCAGCGACACCGAGGTCACGCTCTCCTCGGGCGCAGCGCCCCTGCTCTCGCTGACGCTGCCGCCCGGCCGCGAGGGACAGCAGGTGCGCGAGGTGGCCCTGCCGCCGGGCCCGCCGCGCCCGCTCGCCGTGGCCGTGAGGGCCGAGCGCGCCATGGCCCGCTGGGTGTGCGTGGAGCTGCAGGGGCTCGCGCCCGCGGCCGGGGGAAGCGCCCGGTGAGCGAGCGCGCCCTGCGACAGGAGCGCTGGACGGCCTTCGCGCTGTGGGCGCTCGCGCTGCTCGCGCTGCTGCTCACCGAGCGCGCGGTGGGCTACGTGCGCGACGAGAGCGTCTACTTCGCGGCGGGCCAGAGCTACGCCGCGTGGCTGCGGCTGCTCGTGCACGCGCCCGCGCTCGCGCTGCAGGACGCGAGCATCGTGCGCTTCTTCGAGGAGAACCACGAGCACCCGGTGCTGATGAAGCTGCTCTTCGGCCTCTCGCACGCCGTGCTGCACGAGGAGCTGGGCCTGATGCGCCCGGCCACCGCCTTCCGCCTGCCGGCGCTCGCGCTCAACGCGCTCATCCCCGCGCTCGTCTACCGCATGGGCAGCAGCCTCTGGGGCCGCACCGCGGGCCTCTTCGCCGCCCTCTCCTTCTTCCTCGTCCCGCGCCAGCTCTTCAACGCGGAGCTGGCCTGCTTCGACATGCCGGTGGCCGCGATGTGGCTGCTCGTCGTGTACGCGTTCTGGCGCGCGCTGGACGAGGCGCGCTGGGGCTGGGCCTGCGGGCTCGCCTTCGGGCTCGCGCTGGGCACGAAGCACAACGCGCTCTTCCTCCCCGTGGCGCTCGCCCCCTTCGCGCTCGCGCGGGCGTGGACTGCGACGTCCGGGGCCGGGCTGCGCGAGGCGCGGCGCACGCTGGGGCTCTTCGTGGCAGTGAGCCTCGCCGTGCCGCTGCTCTTCGCGCTGATGGCGCTGAGCCTCGGGCCGGAGGGGCTGCTGCGCCGCATCGCGCCGCTCAGCCCCGCGACCTTCCTCGCGGGGAGCCTGGTCGTGGGCCTCGCGCTCTGCGTGCGCAGGCTCTCCGTGCTGGCGCCCCCGGCCGCGCGCGCGCTGGGCACGCTCGTGGCGATGCTCGCGCTGGGCCCGCTGCTCTTCTACCTGCACTGGCCCTACCTCTGGCACCACCCGGTGGACCGCACCGCGTGGTACCTCGCCTTCCACGCCGAGCACTTGCACTACGCCTGGTTCTACCTGGGCCAGCTGCTCGTCGCGCCGCCCTTCCCGCTCGCCTACGTGTTCGTGGTGACGGCGCTCACCGTGCCCCTGAGCCTGCTCGCGCCCATGGTGACGGGGCTGCTCGGGCTCGCGGTGCGCGCGCTCCGTCGGCGCGCCTCGCTCGCGGAGCTGCTCGTGGGGGCGCACGCGCTCGCCTCCATCCTCCTCATCAGCCACCCGCAGGTGCCGCACTTCGGCGGGGTGAAGCACTGGCTGCCCTCCATGCCCTTCCTCGCGATGCTCGCGGGGGCCTCGGTGGCGCGCGGGTGCGCGGCGCTCTCGCAGCGCCTGCCGGCGCGGGTCCCACGGGCCGCCGTCGCCGCACCGGTGTTCGCGCTGCTCTTCGCGCCTGCGCTGCTCGGGCTCGCGCGCGTGCACCCCTACTGCACCAGCTTCTACGGGGAGCTGGCGGGGGGCCTTCCGGGGGCCGCCTCGCTCGGCATGCAGCGCCAGTTCTGGAGCAACAACGTCACCGGCGTGCTGCCGTGGATCAACGCGCATGCTCCGCAGGGGGCGCGAATCTACCTGCACGAGGTGAACGGCTACTCCTTCCGCGACTACCAGCGCAACGGCCAGCTGCGCTCGGACCTGCGGCCCGCCGGTGGCCCCGAGGACGCGGACCTCGCCGCGGTGCAGTACCACCAGGAGTTCCGCGAGCACGAGGTGGCGGTGTGGCAGGCCTTCGGCACCCAGGTGCCGGTGACGGGCCTCTACGTCGACGAGACGCCGCAGGTGATTGTCTACCGTCGACCTTGAGTCGCAGGGGGGCTGCGGGGTGGCCTCCGGGTGCGCTATCCTGGGAACACATCTCGCCAGACGGAGCGGACCTATGAAGCGCTGGACCTGGGCCTTGGCAGTGGTGGCGCTGTTCACCGGATGTCAGGACGGGGCCAAGTCCCCCGCGGCGAAACGCACCGAGCTGCGCAGCCTCGACGGCAACACCGTGGAGTTCGTGACCACGAAGGACCAGCTGCCCTTCTGCCTGCTCTTCACCGTCTCGGAGAAGGGCGTGGTGCGCCAGCTCACGATGACGCGCCAGAACCTCTCCATCAAGTGCGACCCGGGCGTGCCCATCGGCAAGACCACCTTCCGCATCCCGGCCGAGGAGGGAAAGGTCTACGCCTACGTCTTCTACTCGGACCAGAAGCTGGTCGCGGGCACCGTGGCGCAGCAGATCTACGAGCACGAGCGCGGCGGCCGCATCAACGCCATGGACTTCCGGCTCCCGGGCCAGGTGGCCGTGGAGACCATCGAGTTCACCCCGCAGGCGGCGCCCGCCCCCACCGTGGGCGGCGTGGTCGGCGCCGGCGGCCAGCTCAAGCCCAACCCGGACGGCGGCATCGTCGCGCCGCCCGCGGGCGCTGCGGACGCGGGCTCCCAGGCTCAGTAGCCCAGGCTCAGTAGCCCAGGCTCAGTAGGCCTCGCGCGCAATCGCGAGCAGGTCCGCCTCGCTGCACTTGCGCGGGTTGGCGAGGTGCGAGGCGTCCTGGAAAGCCTTGTGCGCGATGGTCTCCAGGTCCTTCTCCTGCACCCCGACATCGCGCAGGCGCGCGGGGATACCGATGGCGGCGTTGAGCGCGCGCACGCGCTCGATGGCATTGCCCGCGAGCACCTCCTCGCGCGCCAGTGACGTGTCCCCCATCGCCACCGCCACGCGCGCGAGCCGCCCCACCACCGCGGCGCGGTTGAAGTTCATCACCGCGGGCAGCACCACGGCATTGGCCAGGCCGTGGTGCACGTTGCTGATGGGCGTGAGCGCGTGGGCGAGCGCGTGGCAGGCGCCCAGTCCCTTCTGGAAGGCCATGGCGCCCTCGAGCGCGGCCACCATCATGTCGCTGCGCGCGGCGAGATCCTTCCCGTTGCGCACGGCGGTCTCCAGCGAGCGGCCCACGCGCATGATGCCGTCCAGCGCCACCGCGTCCGCGAGCGGGTGGAAGCCGTTGGAGAGGTAGGCCTCGAGGCAGTGGGTGAAGGCGTCCATGCCGGTGGCCGCGGTGGGCCCGGGCGGCAGCCCCACGGTGAGCTCGGGGTCGCACACGGCAGCGCGCGGCAGCAGGTGCGGGCTGAAGATGACCGTCTTGCGCCCGGTGTCCTGCAGCGTGGCCACGCCCGAGCGGCTCACCTCCGAGCCCGTGCCCGCGGTGGTGGGGATGGCGATGAGGGGCGGCAGGTCGTCGCGCACGTACTGGTCTCCGCCCGTGGCGTCGTCGTAGCGGCTGAGCGGCGGCTCGTGCGTGGTGAGCAACTGCACCAGCTTCGCCGCGTCCAGGGGGCTTCCGCCGCCCACCGCGACGATGCCGTCGCAGCCCTGGCTGCGGTAGGCCTCGAGCCCATCGAAGGCATCCTTCTCGGTGGGGTTCGGCTGCACGCGGTCGAAGACGCCGAATGCCACGTCCGCGCCCTTCAGCACGTCGTACACGCGCTGGGCGAGGCCCGCCTTCACCACGCCCGCGTCCGTCACCACCAGGGGCTTCTTCATCCCGAGCCGCGCCACCTGCGCCGGCAGCCGCTGCAGCGCGCCCACGCCGAAGACGATCTTCGTGGGCCAGGCCATCTCGGTGATGCGCGCTTCGGTCGGCATGTCGATGGGCTTCATGATCTCCACCGTGTCCTCCCTCTCCCTTTGGGAGAGGGTCGGGGTGAGGGACTGCGTTAGATCAACTCCAGGTACCGCTCGAGCTCCCAGCTGGTGACGGCGCGCTCGTACTGACGCACCTCCCACTCGCGCGTGCGCACGTAGTGGTCCACGAACTCCTCGCCCAGCAGCTCGCGCGCGCGCTCGCTCTCCTTGAGGAGGCACACCGCCTCCTTCAGGGTGCGCGGCAGCGGAGGCGCACCGGCCTGGTAGCCGTTGCCCGCGCAGGGCGGCGGCGGCTCCACCTCGTTCTCGATGCCCCACAGGCCCGCGGCGAGGCTCGCCGCCATGCCGATGTACGCGTTCATGTCCGCGCCCAGCTGCCGGTACTCGAGGCGCATGGACTTGGGGCTGTCGCCGATGACGCGCACCGCGGTGGTGCGGTTCTCGCGCCCCCAGGTCACGGCGGTGGGGGCCCAGGTGCCCTCCACGCTGCGCTTGTAGCTGTTCACCGTGGGCCAGTAGAGCGCGGTGAGCTCGGGCATCAGCGTGACGAGCCCCCCGAGGTAGTGGCGCAGCGTGCGGCTCATCCCGCCCTCGGCGGACGGGTCGTGGAAGAGGTTCTTCTCGCCCTTCAAGTCCCAGAGGGACTCGTGCACGTGGCCCGAGCAGCCCGGCAGCTTCGGGTTCACCTTGGCCATGAAGCAGGCGGTGAGGCCGTGGCGGCTCGCGATCTCCTTCACCACCGTCTTGAACAGCACCGCGCGGTCCGCCGCGCGCTCCAGGTCCCCGTAGCGGATGGCCGCCTCGAAGACGCCGGGGCCGGTCTCGGTGTGGAAGCCCTCGATGTCCAGGCCGAACGCGTTGCAGCCGTCCATCAGCGCGTGCACGAAGGGCGCGCTCTGGCTGGTGCGCAGCCACGAGTAGCCGAACATGCCGGGGGTGAGCGGCGTCAGGTTCTGGTAGCCCTTGTCCTTGAGCGACTGCGGGTTCTCCTTGAAGACGAAGAACTCGTACTCGGCCCCGAAGCGCGGGAGGAAGCCGGCCGCGCGGGCGCGCTCGCCCACCCGCTGCAGGAGCTGGCGCGGGCTCACCTCCCACGGGCTGCCGTCCGGCTTCACGAAGTCCAGGAGGAAGGCCGCCGTGTCCGGCTCCCACGGGATGATGCGCCCGGTGGACAGGTCCACGCGGGCCTGCGCGTCCGGGTAGCCGGTGTGCCAGCCCGTCACCTTGGTGTTGTCGAGCAGGTCGTCCGCGATGTCCCAGCCGAAGACGACGTCACAGAAGCCCAGGCCGCCCTTCGCCGCGGAGTAGAACTTCTCCAGCGAGATGTACTTGCCGCGCCACACGCCGTCGATGTCCACGGCGCCCACCTTCACTTGGCGCACGCCCTTCTCCTCGAGCCAGCGCTTGATGCCGTCCAGCTGCGACTCGGCGCTCGCGCGCGGGGCGCGGGACGCCGGCGTGCGCGTGCTGCGGCGCGCGCGCGCGTGCTTCGGAGCGGCGGGAGAGAGCTTCAGGACCTTGGCCTTGGGACGGTTCGGCATGGGACGCGCTCCTCGTGCAGCGTGACTCAGACGTCCGTGGGGAGCTTCGTCCACACGGCCTTGTACTGGAGGTAACCCTCGATCGCGTGATGCGACAGGTCCCGCCCCCAGCCGCTCTCCTTGTAGCCACCGAAGGGCGCGGCATCGTCGAACTCGTTGAAGCAGTTGATCCACACCACGCCGCTCTTCACGCGGCGCGCGAGCGCGTGGGCGCGCGCCACGTCGCGCGTCCAGAGGCTCGCGGCGAGCCCGTACGAGGTGCCGTTCGCAATCTGCAGCGCGTGCGCCTCGTCGCGGAAGCGCAGGCAGCTGAGCACCGGGCCGAAGATCTCCTCCTGCGCGATGCGCATCTCGGGCTGCACCTCTCCGAAGATGGTGGGCTTGAGGAAGTTGCCGCGCGCCTTGGCGCCCTCCGTGTCGCGCTCGCCGCCTGCGAGCACGCGCGCGCCCTGCTCCTGGCCGCTCTGGATGTAGCCGAGGATGGTCTGCAGCTGCTTCGCGCTCACCTGCGCGCCCATCTCGGTGTCGGGGCTCAGGGGGTCACCCACGCGCATGTGGCGCGCGCGCTCGGCGAGCCGGCCCACGAACTCGTCGTACACGCGCTCGTGCACCAGCACGCGGCTGCCCGCGTTGCAGGTCTCACCCTTGTTGCCGAAGATGCCCCAGAAGCAGGCCTCGATCGCGGTGTCGAAGTCCGCGTCCGGGAAGATGATCTGCGGGCTCTTGCCGCCCAGCTCCAGCGTCAGCTTCTTGAGGTTCGTCGCGGCGCTCGCCTGCATGAGGCGGCGCGCGGTGCGGGCCGAGCCGGTGAAGGAGATCTTGTCCACGTCCGGGTGGCGCGCGAGCGCCTCGCCCGCAGGGTCGCCATAGCCCACCACCACGTTGAGCACGCCCTCGGGCAGCCCCGCCTCCAGCGCGAGCTCGCCCAGCTTCATCGCGGTGAGCGGCGTGAGCTCGCTGGGCTTGAGCACCACGGTGCAGCCGGCGGCGAGCGCCGGGCCCAGCTTCCAGCACATGAGGCAGGTGGGGTAGTTCCACGGCACGATCGCGCCCACCACGCCCACCGGCTCCTTGAGGCAGTAGGTGTGGAAGGGGCCGTCCACCGGCAGCACCTCGCCGTGCGTCTTGCCCGCGAGGTCCGACCACCAGGACAGCGTGGCTGCGCCCGGGCCGACGTCCCCGCGCAGCGCGTCCTTGAAGGTCTTGCCGTTCTCCAGCGACTCGAGCAGCGCGAACTCCTCGCGCCGCTCCCACAGGAGGTCGGAGAGGCGGCGCAGCAGCTTGCCGCGCGCGCTCGCGTTCATCTTCCCCCAGGGCCCCTCCTCGAAGGCCTTGCGCGCCGCGCGCACCGCGCGGTCCACGTCGGAGGCGTCCGCGCTGGGCACCTGGCACAGCGTCTCGCCCGTCGCGGGGTTCACCACCGGCAGGGTGCGCCCCTCGATGGGGTCCACAGCCTGGCCTCCGATGAGCAGCTTGAGCTGCGGGAAGCGGGGCGTCAGCGTGCGTGGATCGGTCATGACGGCGGCCTCACATGGAGAACACGGTGCGGACGAAAGCGGGAAGCGACACGGTGGGCAGAAGGAGCACAGGCGGCGCCCGCCGCCGGGCCGCGCGGGCAGGCCGGGCGGCAGTGGCCAACGGTAGGGAGCGTGCTTCCGAGCGGCAACCCACCGCCCCCCGCAACGTCCTGCTGGTGAAAGCGGGCGATGCGGCCGCGCCGGTGCGCCTGGGTGCGGGCGACTACGACCGCTGGTTCTTCGAGGCGCTGGGGCAGGAGGGCCACCGCTTCACCACCGTCGCCGCGCACCTGGGTGCGGCGCTGCCCGCGCGCGCTCGAGCCTTCGACGCGGTGCTCGTCGCCGGCTCTCCCCTCTCCGTCACCCAGCCGCAGCCCTGGATGGTGCGATTGGCCGAGTGGCTGCGGGAGGCGGCGGATCAGCAGGTCCCCATCCTCGGGGTGTGCTTCGGCCACCAGCTGCTCGCCTGGGCCTGGGGCGCGCGCGTCGTGCGCAACGTGCAGGGGCGCGAGGTGGGCACGGTCGAGGTGCAGCTCAGCAGCGAGGGCCGCGGAGACCCGCTCTTCGCGGGGCTTCCCGAGCGCTTCTGCGTGCAGGCCACGCACGAGGACATCGTGGAGCGGGCGCCCGCGGGAGCGCGGGTGCTCGCGGGCAATGCGAACACCGCGCTGCAGGCGCTCGCCTTCGCTCCCCGCGTTCGCGGCGTCCAGTTCCACCCCGAGCTCACCTCCGGCGCGCTCGCAGCCCTCGTGGGCGCGCGCGCCGAGCGCCTGGAGGAAGAGGCCCGCGCCCTGGGTCTGCCACCCAACGAGCGCGTGCCGCGCATTCTCGCGGGACTGGGCCCGACGCCGGCGGGGCCGCGCATCCTGCGCAACTTCCTCCAACACTTCGCCTGATCCCGGAGACAGCGCGGCCGCCCCTGGAGGTCAATACCGGACGGAAAGGTCCTCCTTCCCCCTGGCGCCTGCAGGCTCCGTTCCTAGCTTGATCGGCGTGCGTGCGTTGCAGCGGCGAGGAGAGCGGCCGGAATGAATTCCCTCGTGCTGGGGTATCGGCGGTTCAAGCGCAGCGTGAAGGACTTCGCGGGCTACGTGCAGTTCGACCGGCGCGCGAACGAGGTCGTTCGGCGCACGGACTTCACCCGCTGCCCCAAGCCGGTGCTCCTGCTCTACGGCTTCTTCAGCACCCGCCGGGTGTTCGAGATCCTCGAGCTGCGCCTGCGGCGCGACGGCTACTGCGTCTGGTCCATCAACCTGGGCGGCGCCTTCGACCGCTTCAACACCCGGGGCATCGACGAGAGCGCCCAGAAGGTGCACGCCAAGGTGGAGCGGCTCTACGCCCGCTACGACCTGGGCCCCCTGACCATCATCGGGCACAGCAAGGGCGGCCTCATCGGCACCTATTACGTGAAGCGCCTGGGCGGCGAGCGCCGGGTGCGCAACCTCATCACGCTCGGCTCGCCCTTCCACGGCACGCCCGTGGCCTACCTGGGCTGCGCCACGCTGGGCTGGTTCGCCCCCAGCATGTGGCAGATGACGCCGCGCTCGCCCTTCCTGCGCCAGCTGAGGGAAGCGCCCTACCCCTCCTCCGTGCGCGTCACCTCCATCTACTCGCGCGGCGACGGGGTGGCCTCCTATCCCAGCTCGGTCCTGGATGCCCGGAGCTCGCCCAACGTGTTCAACGTGGAGGTGCCCCCGGTGACGCACCAGGAGCTCCTGTGCCGGCACGCGGTGTACGAGTCGATTCGCCGCGAGCTCGCCCTGGGCTACGGTGAGCCGGCGCCCCCTGCGCGCCTGCGCTCGCTCTCGCTCGCACCGCACCCCTCCGCTGCGCTCGCGCAGCAGCTCTAGACTGAAGCCATGGCCTCCCGCTGGGACTACCTCTTCGAAGCGAAGCCGGTGCCGATCGTGGACCACCTGCTCGAGGAGGTGGCGCGGCTCTTGGCCAAGGATCTCGCGCGCTGGCCGCCGCCGGTGCAGGAGGTGGACCTGAGCGCCGCCTCCCCTGCCCTCGCCGAGCTGCTCGTGGGGGAGAGCCCCCGCCCCTCGCCGGCCGTCTATGCGGAGGCGCTGGGGCTCGCGCGCCTGGAGCTCGAGCGGGAGCTCGCGGCCTACGACGACTACATGCGCAACAAGCGCTACCTGGAGCGGGGCCTCGCGCCCACCGACCGCCCGGCCCTGCTGCTGCTGGACCGCTGGCTCGTGGAGCAGATGCTCGCCCTGGGCGAGGCCACCGGGGGCCGCATCAAGCGCCCCCACATGGTGCGCTGCCTCGAGCTCGTGCGCCAGAAGCTCGCCGCGCCCCAGATGTAACCGGGTTGCATCTGTCTCTTCTGAAGAGAATTTCGAGTCTGTGGACCGGGGGCTCGCCGTCGCCTTTCCAACGGACGCGCGAGTGCGCTCCCCGCACGTGACCTGGACGGAACCTGCGTCCAGTACGCGCGCTTGTGGCGCGAGGCGGCCGTTTGCCATAAGGCGCTAGAGCCATGCCGCCGCCGCCGGAACTCCTCTTCAAGCCTCCGCGCACCCAGCGCCTCTACATCCTCGCGGGGCTGTGGCTCTTCGTCGCCCTGGTGCTGGTGACGTTCCACGCGGTGCTGCTGCCCTTCGTGGGCGCGGCGCTCATCGCCTACCTCGTCCAGCCGCTGGTGCGGCGCATCACCCGCCTGCGGGTGGGCGGGCGCGCGGTGCCGCACTGGGTGGCCATCCTGCTCATCTACGCCCTCTTCTTCCTGGGCGTGTACCTGTTCTTCGTGGGGCTGCTGCCGCAGCTGTACCGCGAGCTCGCGCGCATCAGCCGCGACGCGGTGGCATACGCGAACGCGCTCACGCCGGAGAAGGTGGAGCTCATCGCGCAGCGCGCCGAGTCCTGGCTGCTCGCGCGCGGCATCCCCGTGGCCCTGAGCGAGCGCGCGCTCGAGGGTGCGAGCAGCGCCCCCTACGCGGGGCCCGCCAAGCTCAACCTCTCGCTGGACCTGGAGCAGCTCATCCGGGATGCGGCCACGCGCGTGTCCGGCTACGCGGGCGAGAACGTGAAGGGCATCCTGGACCTCTCGCGCCGCATCGTCACCGGCGTGCTGGTGGGGGTGTTCACGCTCTTCTTCATGCTGATGGTGGCGGCCTTCTTCTCCATCGACGCGCAGCCCATCCGCCGCTACGCGCTCTCGCTCATCCCGCCCGAGTACGCCGCGGACGCGCGCCTGCTCTCCGAGCGCATCGACCGCGCGCTGTCCGGCGTCGTGCGCGGGCAGGCCACCATCTGCGTGGTGAACGGCCTGCTCACCGGCGTGGGGATGCTGCTGTTCGGGGTGAAGTTCGTGTTCCTGCTGGCCACGGTGGCCACGCTGTTCAGCCTCATCCCCATCTTCGGCACCATCCTCAGCTCGGTGCCCATCGTGCTCATCGCGCTCTCGGACGGGGTGCAGAAGGCCTTCGCCATCCTGCTGTGGATCATCGGCATCCACGCGCTCGAGGCCTACGTGCTCAACCCGAAGATCATGGGCAGCGCGGCGCGCATCCACCCGGTCATCGTCGCGTTCGCGCTCATCGCCGGGGAGCACTTCTTCGGGCTGGTGGGCGCGCTGCTCGCAGCGCCCCTCACCGCCGTGCTCGTGGCCTGCTTCGACTACCTGCGCCTCAAGGCGCAGCCGGAGCCCGCCGTGCTCGGGCCCGTGGTCGCCGCTCCGCCGCCCGCGCCCGCACCGCCCCGCGAGAGCTGAAGCCCGCGCGCCCGCGCCTCAGCTGCAGGCGGCGGCGCAGCGCGAGTTGCGGCACACCGGGATGCAGGTGCCGCAGCGCAGGGTGCTCGGCGAGCAGCTGCCCGCGCTGCACTCGGCGTCGCAGGGGCCGCAGCGCACGCCCTGGCAGTTGGGCCCCTCGCTCACGTGCGTGACGGCGGTGCCGTCGCCGCAGCAGGCGTTGGGCACGCAGTCCGAGTCCTGGAAGCAGGTGACGTTGGAGATGCCGGGAGGCGGCGAGCCGCTGCCGCCTCCCACGTCCAGCGCCGGCTCGCATCCGGCGGCAAGTCCCAGCGCCAGCCCTGCGAGCAGGGCGGCGAAGGTGGGAAGACGGCGGGTGCGGCGCATGGGGTGACCCTCCCCCGGCAGTATGCCTACCGGTTCATCGAGCCGAGGAAATCGGCGTTCGACGGGGTCGGACGCATGTGCTTGAGCACAAATTCCATCGCGTCGATGGGGGTGAAAGGGTGCAGTACCTGACGCAGCGCCGTGATGCGCACCAGGTCCGCCGGGCTGAGCAGCAGCTCCTCCTTGCGGGTGCCGGACTTGTTGATGTCCAGCGTCGGGAAGATGCGCTTCTCCATCAGCTTGCGGTCCAGCACGATCTCCGAGTTACCGGTGCCCTTGAACTCCTCGAAGATGACCTCGTCCATGCGGCTGCCGGTGTCGATGAGCGCCGTGCCGATGATGGTGAGGCTGCCGCCCTCCTCGATGTTGCGCGCGGCGCCGAAGAAGCGCTTGGGCTTGTGCAGCGCGTTCGCGTCCACGCCGCCCGAGAGGATCTTGCCGCTCGCCGGCACCACCGTGTTGTAGGCGCGCGCGAGGCGGGTGATGGAGTCGAGCAGGATGCAGACGTCGTACTTCTGCTCCACCAGGCGCTTCGCCTTGTCGATGACCATCTCGGCCACCTGCACGTGGCGGGTCGCCGGCTCGTCGAAGGTCGAGGACACCACCTCGCCGCGCACGTTGCGCTCCATGTCCGTGACCTCCTCCGGGCGCTCGTCCACGAGCAGCACGATGAGGTACACGTCCGGGTGGTTGCGGCTGATGGCGTGCGCGATGTTCTGCAGCAGCACCGTCTTGCCCGCCTTGGGCGGCGCCACGATGAGGCAGCGCTGCCCGAGGCCGATGGGGCAGAACATGTCGATGATGCGGGTGGTCATCTCCGCGCCGTCGTGCTCGAGCTTCAGCTTGCGCGTCGGGTAGAGCGGCGTGAGGTTGTCGAAGAGGATGCGCTCGCGGGCCGCCTCACTGGTGGGGTCCGTGAAGTTGACCTTGTCCACCTTCTGCAGCGCGAAGAAGCGCTCGCCCTCCTTCGGCTGGCGGATGGGGCCGGTGACCGTGTCGCCGGGGCGCAGGTTGAAGCGGCGCACCTGGCTCGGGGAGACGTAGATGTCGTCCGGGCTGGACTGGTAGTCGCTGTCCGCGCTGCGCATGAAGCCGAAGCCGTCGCTCATCAGCTCGAGCACGCCCTCGGCGTGGACCTCGAAGCGCTTGTCCGCGATGCCCGAGAGCAGCGCGAAGATGAGCTCCTGCTTCTTGAGGCCCTGGTAGCCCTCGATGCCGAAGTCGTGCGCCATCTTCGACAGGTCCACGATCTTCATCCGCTTCAGGTCGTTGAGCTTGATGACCTGCATCGGGGTGCCGTCGCGGTCCACCTCGGTGATGGTGGGCGCCTCGGGCTCGGGCGCCGGCGTGAGCGTGGCGGCGGGGCCGTGGTGCAGCGCCTCGGCGCGCGCCTCCTGCAGCTCGTCGTCGCGCACCGGGCGCGGCATCGCGGTGAGCACGGGGCGCACGGGCGCGCCCTCGCCGTCGTCAGAAGCGCCGTCCGCGGCCTCGGCGCCCTCCTCCGCGTCCGCGGGGGCCTCCTCGTCGCGGCGCCCGGCGGCGGCGCGCCGGCGCACGGGCTTGTCCGAGTCGTCCGCCTTCGCCGCACGGCGGCGGCGCGGCTTCTCGTCCGCCACGGCGTCCGTGGCGAGCTCGGTCTCCTGGACCTTCTCCTTCGAGGTGCGGGCTTTGCGAATGGGCATTGTCTGGACGGGGGGAAGCGTCGCCCGGCAGGACGCCGGGCAAGGGAGTCGCCGCGCAGAGGGCACGGCCGGACTGCAGGGGGACAGGGATCGACCCACCGGAGCCCCGGAAGCGGGACTGCGCGGGACTGAGGCGGTGCAGGGAAAGGGCACCCAGGGTACGAGGGCGCCCAACGAAGCGTCTCGGAGGTTATTGAGCCCCCCCCACCCTGTCAAGGAGTCCGAACGCGCCCCGGCGCTCAAAAACTTCCCAAGGTGTCAGGGCTTCCGTAGAGGCTCCTGCCGTGGACCTCACGACCGCCGAGACGCGCGTGCGCACCCTCCGCGAGGAGCTGCGCTACCACGAACACCGCTACTACGTGCTCGATGCGCCGGAGATCTCCGACGCGCAGTACGACCGGCTCATGCGCGAGCTGCAGGAGCTCGAGCACCAGTTCCCCGAGCTCGCCTCGCCGGACTCGCCCACCCAGCGGGTGGGCGGCGCGCCGGCCGAGCAGTTCGACGAGGTGGAGCACCGCGTCCCCATGCTCAGCCTCGCCAACGTCTTCGACGACGGCGAGCTCACCGAGTTCGACGAGCGCATCCGCAAGCAGACGGGGCTCGCCCACATCGGCTACGTGTGCGAGCCCAAGCTGGACGGGCTCGCGGTGAGCGTGCGCTACGAGGGGGGCAAGCTCGTGCTCGGCGCCACCCGCGGCAACGGCACCATCGGCGAGAAGGTCACCGGCAACCTGCGCACCATCCGCGCCCTGCCCTGGGAGCTGCGCCCCTCCGACGGCCTCAAGGTCCCCGAGCTCATCGACGTGCGCGGCGAGGTGTTCATCAAGAAGGCGGACTTCGCCAAGCTCAACGCGCGGCGCGAGCAGGAGGACGAGCCGCTCTTCGCCAACCCGCGCAACGCGGCCGCCGGAGCGCTGCGCCAGCTGGACCCCAAGGTCACCGCGAGCCGCCCCCTCTCCATCTACCTCTACGAGTGCGTGCCGGGCCCGGGCGTGCCCGCGTTCACCAGCCACTGGGAGAAGCTCGAGTACCTGCGGGCGCTGGGCCTGCCGGTGAACCCGCGCAACCGCCGCCTCGAGGGCCTGGACGCGGTGCGCGCCGAGTACTCGGCCTTCCTCGCCGAGCGCCACGCCATCCCCTACGAGATCGACGGGATGGTGGTGAAGGTGGACAGCGAGGACCTGCGCCGCCGCCTCGGGCAGGTCTCCAAGAGCCCGCGCTGGGCCGTGGCCTACAAGTTCCCCCCCGAGGAGGAGCAGACCCGGGTGGAGGACATCCAGGTGTACGTGGGGCGCACCGGCGCGCTCACGCCGGTCGCGCACCTGCAGCCGGTGAAGGTCGGCGGCGTGACCGTGGCGCGCGCGACGCTGCACAACGAGGACGAGCTCAAGCGCAAGGACGTGCGCATCGGGGACCGGGTCTTCGTGCGCCGCGCGGGAGACGTCATCCCGGAGATCGTCGCGGTGGTCACCTCGCAGCGCACCGGCGAGGAGCGCGCCTTCGTCTTCCCGGATCACTGCCCGGTGTGCGGCGCGCAGGCCGTGCGCGACGAGGAGGGCGCCATCATCCGCTGCACCGGCGCCTCCTGTCCCGCGCAGCTGGTGGAGCGCGTGCGCCACTTCGCGAGCCGCAACGCGCTGGACATCGAGGGCGTGGGCGAGAAGCTCGCCGCGCAGCTCGTGGGCAGCGGCCTGGTGAAGACCTTCGCGGACCTCTACCGCCTCACCCTCCCCCAGCTGCTCTCGCTCGAGCGCATGGGGGACAAGAGCGCGGAGAACCTGCTCGCGGCCATCGCGGCTTCGAAGCAGACCACGCTGCGCCGCTTCCTCTTCGGGCTCGGCATCCGGCACGTGGGCGAGGCCACCGCCAAGGCGCTCGCGGAGGCGTTCCGCGACCCGCGCGCCCTCTTCGAGGCGGACCTGGAAGCGCTCACCCGCGTGAAGGACGTGGGCGGGATCATGGCCGAGGTCATCCACGCCTTCTTCCACGAGCCGCAGAACCGCGCCGCCGTGGAGGACCTGCTCTCCGTGGGCGTCACCCCCGAGCCGCCCGAGGTGGTGGAGGGCGGCGCCTTCCAGGGCAAGACGGTGGTGCTCACCGGCACGCTCACCCGCCTGACCCGCGAGCAGGCCAAGGAGGAGATCGAGCGGCGCGGCGGGAAGGTGAGCGGGAGTGTCTCGCGCAAGACCGATCTCGTGGTGGCGGGCGAGGATGCCGGCAGCAAGCTGAAGAAGGCGGGAGAACTCGGGGTAAAAGTGGTCGACGAGGAGGCGTTCCTCGCGCTGCTGGGTTAGGCAACGCGGTGAAGGCTCAGCAGTCGTTGGGACGGGGCGGACGAGCGATGAGCACGCGGCGCACACACCTGCAGATCACCGGCCGGGTGCAGGGGGTCTTCTACCGGGAGAGCGCCCGGCGCGAGGCCCTGCGCCTGGGGCTCGCCGGCTGGGTGCGCAACCGCCCGGACGGCTCCGTGGAGGCCGTGGCCGAGGGCGCTCCGGACGCGCTCGACGCCTTCGTCGCCTGGTGTCGCCAGGGCCCCACCCAGGCCCACGTCCAGGACGTCCGGGTGCAGGAGGAGTCGCCGCAGGGCGAGCCCGGCCCCTTCCGCGTGGAGCACAGCTCATGAGCGGCTCTTTCGGACTGGGGGCACCGCTGCCCACCCTGCTGGGCATCCGCGCCGGCCACAAGGTGTCGGTCATCAACCCGCCACCCGGTTTCGTGCACCGGCTCAACCCCTTGCCGGACGGCGTGGAGTTCCTCGTCACCGCCCAGGCCGGCCTGGACGTCATCCTCTTCTTCACCCGGGACGCCAGGGAGCTCGTCGAGCGCCTGCCCGCCCTCAGCCGCGCCATGGCCGTCACCGGTGGCATCTGGGTCTGCTGGCCCGCGGACGCCACCGGCCGCCCCCCCGTCTCCGAGGACCTGGTGCGCCAGGCCGCCCTGGAGATTGGGCTCGTGGACAACAAGATTGCCCACCTGGATGCCACCTGGACCGGCCTGCGCCTCGTGTGGCGCCCCAAGGGCCGGCTGGAGAAGCCCGAGCGCCCCAAGGAGCGCCCCAAGGACGTCCCCACCGCCCAGGCGGGCCCTGCGGGCGGCGGCCCCGGCCCGGGGCGTGCGGCCGGTGTGGGAGCGGGCGCGCAACGGGGCGAACAAAATCCACCGAGCGGCTTTACAGGCTCGGCACAGGCGTGGAAAAGTCCCTTTGTTTTTGGACTGTTGTGATGCGACGCACCATGTGGGACGTCGGAGGGTCCAGGAGATTTTTTGAGACGGGTGCGTGACCGGGCTCTCCGGGCGCGCCGGCTGCACCGCAGTCCCCTGCCCACACCACCCCAAGGGGCCCGCGACAGGGCACCGACCGGGACCGGAAGGCAGGGGCGGGCAGCACGCGCACTTGGGAAGTCCCCAACGCTCGAAGCAAAGCCTCGGCCGGCAAGGTGCCGCAACTCGCCGGGGCCCCAGTTGAACTCGGAGGAGCAGGTGGTGGTCCCCTCAACCCTCTCCAGCGTGATGTGGGCCGGCTGCCGGCCTCGCGGGCCCGTGCCCGGCGCTGGCCAGGACCGGGGCACCTCTCCCCTCGCAGCGCGTTCGGAAGCGCAGGACCCCATCGCCCCCCGTCCGGTGGCGTCCGCACCTCTGCGCGCGCGGTCAGGATTCACCCATGAGCAGCATCCTCGTCATCAACGCCGCGGGTCGGGAGACCCGCGTGGCGCTCGTCGAGAACGGTCACATCGCGGAGTTCTATCTCGAGCGTAAGAAGGACAAGGGCGTCGTCGGAAACATCTACAAGGGCCGCGTCGTCCGGGTGCTTCCGGGCATGCAGGCGGCCTTCGTGGACATCGGCCTGGAGAAGGCCGCGTTCCTCTACGTCAGCGACGTGGTCTACGACCCGGACTTCGCCCGCGCGCAGTTCGAGCTGACCGAGGGCGAGCACGAGGACGCCCCCGAGGTGCCCGAGGAGTCCGAGGCGGACGCCGCCGAGGCCGAGCACGGCCACGAGCCGGGCGCGGAGCTGCACGAGGCCGGCGCCGAGGCGCCCCTGGCGCTCGCTGCGGGCGCCCCTCCGGACGTGGAGCTCGAGGTGCAGGAGCTCGCCCCCGGCGAGCTCGCCCCGCCCGAGTCCGCTCCTGCGGCCGAGCCTGCGGCCGAGGCGGCCGCCGCGCCTTCCGAGTCCGCGCCGGTCGCCGAGGCGGCCGCCGCTCCCTCCGAGGCCTCCGAGCCCACTGTCCCGGGCACAGAAGCCGCCGCGCCGGAGGCCCGCGAGCCGGGCAGCGCCGGGGAGCCGAGCCCGCTGGCCGCCTCCGAGGGCGCGGTCCCCGAGCTCGCCCCTGCCCCGCCGCCGCACGCGGCCACGGCACTGAGCGAGATCGTCCCCCCGCCGCACGCCGAGGGCGAGGCCGGGGCCGCAGCGGAAGTCACCGGCGAGCGGCGCGGCCCGCGCGAGCGCGAGGCGGCGCGCGAGGCGCGCGACGGCAAGGGTCGCGAGGGCCGGCGCGAGAAGGGCCGCGGCGGCGACAAGCGCGAGGAGCGCCGCGAGAAGCGCGACGATGAGCGGGCCGCCGAGAAGGCCAAGCCCCGCAAGTCGGCGAAGATCGAGGACCTGCTCAAGGTGGGCCAGGAGGTCGTGGTCCAGATCTCCAAGGATCCCATCGGCACCAAGGGCGCCCGCCTCACCTCGCACATCTCCATCCCGGGCCGGCACCTGGTGTTCATGCCCACCGTGGACCACGTGGGCATCAGCCGCCGCATCTCCAACGAGAAGGAGCGGCGCCGGCTGCGCGAGATCGTGGACAAGATGCGCCCGCCCGGCACCGGCTTCATCGTGCGCACGGTGGCGGAGAACGTGCCGCAGGAGAAGCTCGAGACGGACATCCGCTTCCTCATCGAGGTGTGGAACCAGGTGGTGCGCCGCAACGAAAAGCGCGGCGGCCCGGGCCTGCTGCACCCCGACCTGGACCTCATCCTGCGCGCGACCCGCGACCTCTTCGCCCACGACGTGGAGAAGCTGGTGGTGGACGACCGCGACGAGTACGAGCGCATCCTCGGCTTCGTGACGGCGCAGGACCCCACCCTGCGCGACCGCGTGGTCCTGCACGAGGAGGAGGAGCCGGTCTTCGACGCCTACGGCATCGAGCACGAGCTCAACCGCGCCGTGCAGCGCAAGGTGTGGCTCAAGAGCGGCGGCTACCTGATCATCGACCAGGCCGAGGCGCTCACCGCCATCGACGTCAACTCCGGCCGCTACGTGGGCAAGAAGAGCCTCGAGGAGACGATCACCAAGATCAACATCGAGGCGGCCAAGGAGATCGTCTACCAGCTGCGGCTGCGCAACATCGGCGGCATCATCATCTGCGACTTCATCGACATGGAGAAGGCGCAGAACCGGGACAAGGTCTTCAAGGCGCTGCAGGAGGCGCTGGGGCGCGACAAGGCCAAGACCAACGTGCTCAAGATCTCGGAGCTCGGCCTGGTCGAGATGACGCGCAAGCGCGTGCGCGAGTCCATCGGCCGCGTGCTGCACGAGGACTGCGCCTACTGCGACGGCCGCGGCTTCGTGAAGACCGCGACCACCGTCTGCTACGAGATCTTCCGCGAGATCCGCCGCGAGGCGCCGGCGTACAAGGACCCCACGCTGGTCATCAACTGCAGCGCGGACGTGGCGAAGCTGCTGCAGGGCGACGAGCGCCAGGAGCTGCGCCACCTGATGGACCGCTACAACAAGTCCATCCAGGTCAAGGCGCAGCAGAACTACCACCGCGAGCAGTACGACATCTACGGACGCACGGCGCAGGGCGCAGACCACAAGGTCGCCTCCTCTCCGGGCTCGGGCGATGGCGAGCTGTCCGGTCAGCGCCGGCCGGACAGCGGCCACGGCCAGGACCGCGGTTACGGCCGCGACCGCCAGGAGGGCGGACGCGGCCGCGACCGGGACCGCGGGCGTGGCGGTGGCGGCGGCAGCGGCGGCGGCCGCGAGGGCAAGCGCGAGGGTCGTGGCGGTGGCGGAGACCGCGGCGGCGAGCGCAATGACCGCGGTGGCGAGCGCGGTGACCGTGGCGGCGAGCGTGGCGAGCGCGGTGACCGTGGCGGCGACCGCGGTGAGCGCGGCGAGCGCAATGACCGCGGTGAGCGCAATGACCGCGGTGGTGAGCGTGGAGAGCGTCCCGACCGCGGTGGCGAGCGTGGCGAGCGTCCGGAGCGCGGCGGCGAGCGCAACGAGCGTGGTGAGCGTCCCGACCGCGGTGAGCGCCGTGGCGAACGCCCGAGCGCGCCTGCCGCTGGTGGCTCGCCCGGAGCCGGCGCGGGCTCGCCCCAGGGCGGCAGCGGCTCCGAGAATCAGGGCCAGTAGCCGCCAGCCGTGAGCGGTCGGTGGGCCGTCCTTCCGGGGACGGCCCGCTGACGCATGTGGGATGTGGAGCCGCTACCGTCCCCGTGCATGCGATGCGGCGGCGATGGCCCCGTCGACGCGCGTGGGGCCTGGCACCCCTGCTTTCCTCCTTGCAGGCGCGACGACTGCAGTGCGTCCCCCCCTGCCTTCGGCAGGGCGCGCGGCCGGTTCGCGACTGAGCCCCGAGCGCGCTCCTCGCGGCGCACGTGCGCCCTCCGAGGTGCCCCCTACCGCGAATGACGCGCATCTCTGGGGCTCATTCTCGTCGGGGCCGATGTGGCGTCGCGTGGCGAGCTGTCGCGATGCGAGCGCTCGAGGAGGGCGCCATCGCCCTCGCCCCAGCGCCTGCTCCGCGACAGCGCGGTCCGCGGGCGCCCGACGCCGCCTGCGCAGCGCGGCGGAGCGCGTGGCTGACTTCGCGGGCGGTGTGACGACGGAGTCGAAGCGAGCAGGGATCGTGACTTTGGGGGGCCACGTGTCCCCCCATTGCGCACCCTGTCCGACAGCGCGTCCCTGGCCTGCAGGAGCGGGTCGAGGCTAGCGTCCCACTTCCGCGCCCCGAGCCGCCTTCCGCGACTCCCGTGCGCCCTCCCCGAGGCCTCCTCCGCATGTGCTGCGCTCTCCACCTCCCGCGGCACCTCCTCCCAGAGATCGGCCGCTCCTTGCATTGCGGCAGCTCGGCTCGCGCGGGGGCTGCCTGATGCACGTGGTGCCCCCTGCCCCGCCCCGTCGCACGGCGCCCGCTCGGCGCGGCTGGGAGCGCTTCGCCGCCACGCGTGCGGGGCGCTTCACCGTGGACACCTTCGTCGCCGCAAGGGCGGTGCTGCGAGGCTTTCGCGGTGAGCAGCTCGGCAGCCGTGCTGCGGCCCTGACCTACATCAGCATCTTCTCGCTCGTCCCGCTGCTCACGGTGGCGCTCGCGCTGCTCCACGCGCTGCACCAGGGCGCCTTCCAGCGCCGCCTGCGCGGGCTCATCTTCGAGGTCCTCGCCCCGGGCGTGCGCGAGGAGTCGGCGGCCTTCCTCGAGCGCTTCCTCTCGCGCGGCAGCACCACCGCCATCGGCAGCGTGGGCTTCCTCGCGCTCCTCGTCTCGGCGGCCTCGCTGTTGCGGCACGTGGAGGCTGCGCTCAACGAGCTGTGGGGCGTACGCCAGAAGCGTCCCTTCGCCCTCCGCCTCGCCGCGTACGTGGCGATGCTGCTCTTCGGGCCGCTGCTGGCCGCGGCCTCGCTCTCGGGCACCGGGGCGCTGCGGGCGCTGGTGCTGGACACCCGGGTCTCCTTCGCGCCGCAGCTGCTCACGCTCGGCACGGGTGTGCTCAGCGCTGCTGGGCTCACGCTGCTCTACCTCTGGGCGCCCCACGCCCACGTGCGCCTGCGCTCCGCCCTCGCGGGGGGCCTCGTCGCGGGAGCTGCCTGGACCGCGGCGAAGGCAGGCTACGTGGCCTTCGCCGCCCACAGCTTCCGCTACAACCCGCTCTACGCCTCGCTCGGTGCGCTGCCCCTCTTTCTCGCCTGGGTGCACCTGAGCTGGCTCGTCATCCTCTTCGGCGCCCGGCTGGCCTACGCCGTGGAGCACGCCTCGTTCCGGGACTCGCTCGCGGTGTTCGGCGACCACCCCCGCGCGCGGGAGCTCGTCGCGGCACGCATCGCCCAGGAGGTGACCCGGGCCTGGCTGGAGGGCCGTCCCGGCCCCGCGCCGCGCGAGCTCGCCACCCAGCTGCGCGTGCCCGAGGCGCTGCTCGCGGAGGTCGTCGTGCAGCTGCGGGCCGCGGGGCTGCTGCAGCCCGGGCGGCGCGGAGGCCTGCAGCCCGGGCGTCCCGTGGAGCAGCTGACGCTCTCAGACGTGTGGGTGGCGGTGCACGGAAGCGGCGCCCGGGCTGCTCCCAGTCCGCGCACTGCGGGCTGCGCGGGCGACTTCGAGGCCCTCGAGTGTCTGCTGCTCGAGGCCGACGCCGCCGGAATCCGGGTGCTTGAGCGCACCGGCTGGCTGGACCTCGCCCGGGCCCCGTCCGCAGGTGCTCCCGAGGCTCCCACCCCTGCAATTCCGGCAAAAACGGGCGGTGGCCGAAAAGTTTAAAGGTTCTGTGGGGTTGGCTCCGAGGTCAGCTTGCAACGCCAGGCTGTTCTGTTATCGTTCCTTGCAACGACAACGGGCCAAAGCGCCCTGATTACGAGGGGTCACGCGGTTTGCGGGAGCGTCCGATGCTCAAGTCCGATCTGATCAACATCCTCGTCGCCAAGCGGGGCGTGACGCAGAAGCAGGCCGAGGCCACGATCGAGACGATCTTCGAGTCGATGAAGGAGGCCCTGTGCCGCGGCGAGAACATCGAGATCCGCGGGCTGGGGGCCTTCCACGTCAAGAATTACCAGGGATATCAAGGCCGTAACCCGAAGACGGGTCAGGTCATCCCGGTGAAGCCGAAGCGGGGCCTGCTCTTCCGGACGGGCAAGGAGCTGCGCGACCGCGTGAACCGCCCCGCGCCCCAGTCCGCCCACGCCGAGCTCTCGGGCGAGACGAAGAGCGGCAGCGGTACCGGCACCTTCTGAAGCGGCGGGGGCCCCGCGCCCCGCGCCTGCACCCCGCCCAACCGGCCCCCGGCGAGCGTCAGCGCGCCAGGGCCATGAGCCGCCCCACGGGGCGAATCTGCAGCTCTGCGTCGAGCTCCGCGTAGGTGAGCACAGCCACCTCCGGGAACGCGCCCTCGCACAGCTTGCGCAGGGTGCGGCGCACATCCGGCGCCGTGAGCAGCACCGCGCGGCCGCCGTGCGCGATGCGCCGGACGCCCTCGAGGATCGCGGCCACCCGCTCGGGCTCGGGCAGCATGCCGCGGGCCCCACCCCGCAGCGACTCCTCCACGGCAGGGTCCACGAGGTAGGCGTAGAGCGGCCCGGACGGTGCGTACTTGTGGCTGAGGTAGCGGTGCAGTGCCTGCCGGCAGCGCTCCGCCAACGCGATCGCATCTCCCTCGGTGGTGGGTGACACGAGCGCCTCGAGGAGCGTGCGCATGTTGCGGATGCTCACCTGCTCGTGCACGAGCTTGCGCAGGACCTCGGTGAGCAGCGGCAGCGGCACCTTCTGCAGCGCCTCCTTCACCAGCGCGGGCGCCTGCTGCTCGAGTCCCTCGAGCAGCTCCTGCACCTCCTGCACGCCGAGCAGCGACGCGGCGCGCGTGCGCAGGACCATCCTGAGGTGGTCCGCGATGAGCTCGCCGGGTCGGCGAACCGCCACCTGCGCCAGCTCGAGGCGGCTGCGTCCGGCCTCCGGTACGCGGCTGATGGCCTTGCCCGTGGCGGGCTCCACGGCAGGCTCGGCCCCCACCTCGAGGAAGGCCAGCTCCTCGGGCGGCGCGAGCGCATAGAGCCGGTCCGCGAGGACCTCGCCACCGGCCGCGGGAACCTCGTCGATGAGGATGCGGTACTGCCCGGCGGAGAGGAATGCCGCATGCGTGCGCACCCGGATTCCGGGCACGCGCACCCCGAGCTCGGCGAAGAGCTCGTCGCGCACCCGGTTGAGCACCTCGTTCACGAATGCGGCCCCGTCTGCCTGCACGAGCGGACTGAGGTCCGGCGCGAGGTCCAGGGTGAGCGGGCTCACGCCGACCGCCGCCTGGGGCGCCGCTGCCGTCGCGGAGCCGGCGCCGGCCCCACCCTCCTGCGCGCCCTCGGGGGCGGCAGCGGGCGCCTCCGCGGCAGAGCTGCCGAGCGCGCGCGCGAGGGCGCCGAGGGCCACGGCGAGCCCCACGAAGACCACGTGCGGCATTCCGGGCATCAGCGCGAGTGCCAGGCACAGGCCCGCCACGACCCAGAGCGCACGCGACTGGCCGAAGAACTGAGAGCCGATCTCGCTGCCCAGCGTGTCCTCGTCATGCTCCGACGAGACGCGTGTCACCACCAGGCCCGCGGCCACGGCGATGCACAGCGAGGGGATCTGCGACACCAGGCCGTCTCCGATCGCAATCAGGGCGAACGTGGAGGCGGCCTCCGAGAGGCTCATCCCGCTCTGGAGCACCCCGATGGCCGTGCCGCCCAGCAGGTTCACGGCGACGATCACCAGGCCGGCGATGACGTCCCCCTTCACGAACTTCATCGCGCCGTCCATCGCGCCGAACATCTGGGACTCGCGCTCCAGCTCGCGGCGGCGGCGGCGGGCCTGGGCCTGATCGATGGCGCCGGAGCGCAGGTCGGCATCGATGGACATCTGCTTTCCCGGCATGGCGTCCAGGGTGAAGCGCGCGGAGACCTCCGCCACGCGCTCGGAGCCCTTCGCCACCACGAGGAACTGCACGAGCGCGAGGATCGCAAACACCACCACGCCCACCAGGTAGTTGCCGCGGACCACGAACTCACCGAAGGCCTCGATGACCTGTCCAGCGTGCCCCTCGGAGAGCGCGAGGCGCGTGGAGGAGACGTTCAGCGCGAGGCGGAACAGGGTGGTGACGAGCAGCAGCGTGGGGAAGGCGGTGACCTTCAGCGCCCCCTTGGCGGACAGCGCTGCGACGAGCAGCGCAGCGGCCGCCGCCAGGTTGAGGGCCAGCCCCACATCGAGGAGCCACGCGGGCAGCGGGACGATCATCGCCGCGAGCACCGCGGCCATCACCACTGCGAGCACCACGTCGGAGGACGCCCGCGCGCGGGCGAGCAGCTGGGTCAAGCGCATCATGGGGTCTGTCTCCTGGGACTGCCGTCCGCAGCCGTGTCCCCCAGCGCCACCCGCAGCACCGCCGCGGCGGCCTCGTAGAGCTCCGCCGGGATCTCCTCGCCCACGTCGTAGTGGATGAGGCTGCGGGCGAGCGGGATGTCCCGAACCACCGGGATTCCGAGGCGAGCGGCCTCGCGGCGCAGCGCGAGCGCGTCGTCCTCGCGCGCCTTGGCCACCAGGTAGGGGGCCTCGCACTCGGCGGCGTCGTAGCGCAGTGCCACGGCGATGTGGGTAGGGTTCACGACCACGGCCGTGGCCTTTTGCAGCCCGCGTGCCGGGCCTCCTTGCGCCAGCTGCCGGTGCAGCGCCTTTCGCTGCCCCTTGTGGTGGGGGTCGCCCTCGCTCTCCTTGTACTCACGCTTGAGCTCGTCGCGCGTCATCATCAGCTCGCGCACGTGGCGCCGGCGCGCGAGCACGTAGTCCATCCCACCGAGCGCGAGCACGCCCCAGGCCACCCGCACCACGAGCGGCTCGAGGCGGCCCAGCAGCGCGCCGAGCGCTGCGGGCCCCGCGAGCCAGGAGGCCCGCACCGCATCCGCCGCCTCGTCCCTCAGCGCGGAGACGAAGAGCGCGCCGACCACCGCGGTCAGCAGCAGTGCCTTGCCCACCTCGGCGATTTGCCGCGTGCTGAAGAGCCGCTTCAGTCCCGCCGCAGGGCTGATGCGCTCCAGCTGGGGCGCGACGTGCTCCGGGTGGAAGGAGAACCCCGCGACGGCCACGGAGACCGTGAGCGAGGCGAGCAGTGCACCGAGCAGCGCGGGCCCACACAGCGCGGCCGCAACGGTCAGGGCCTCCTGCCACGCTCCTTCCGAGCGCTGCTCTAGCAGCAGATGGGCGGTCCAGGTGCGAAGGCGCTCGCTCCCCGCCGGCCACCCAGCGCCCAGGCCCATCAGGCCTCCGAGTGAGACGCTCGCCGAGGCGAGCAGACGGCTGCGGGGCAGCTGACCCTTGCGGCGCGCCTCCCGCAGTCGCTTCGCAGAGGGCTGCTCCGTCTTCTCGCTCATCGCGACAGCTCCGCGAGCGCCTGGAGCATCCCGTCGACCTGGCCAGCTCCGGCGAGCAGCCGCTCGCTGAGCAGCCCCACGCTCACCCACAGGAGCGCGCCGCCGCCGAGAATCCGCAGCGGCGTGCCCACCCCCTGCAGCGAGAGCTGCGGCGCAGCCCGGGACGCAAGGCCGATGAAGCAGTCCACCGCGAGCGCTGCCGCCGCGATGGGAGCCCCGACCGCGAGGCCCGTGGCGAGCGCCGTGCCTGCCAGCGCCACGACCTGCATGGCCGCGGCCTCGCTCGCCACGGCAGCGCCCAGCCGCACCGTGGCGAAGCCGCCGAGCAGCCCCGAGAGGATGCGCGGCAGGACCGCGCCCGTGACCGCGAGCCCCACCAGCAGCTGGTAGAGCGCATCGCCCGTCGCCGACTCGCGAGAGCCCACCACCGGGAGGCCCGCCTCCGCGGAGCTCCCGCGGAACAGGTCGATGAAGCGGCCGCCCACGCGCGCGGCATCGAAGGGCAGCGCCGCGACGAGGCCCACGGAGGTGCCGTAGGTGAGCTCCTTCAGCGCGCACCCGACCAGGCCCCAGGTGGAGGCGGCCTCGGCGGGCGCCTCGATGCCCGCAGCCAGGTGGAGGAACAGCGCGAGGCTGAGGACCACCCCGAGCTTCACCGGTGTGGGCGCCGCCTGCCCACCGAGCAGCGGGCAGAGGAAGGCCACAGGGAGCAGGCGCACCGCGCACAGCCCGACGGCCAGGATGGAGGGGCCGAGGCGCACCAGCTCCTGCTGCAGGAGGGCGAGGGTCACGCGGACACCTCGGCGATGGCCAGGAGCAGCTGGTGGGTGAAGCGCACCAGCTGGGAGGAGATCCATGGCCCGGCAAGCACGAGGGCCGCCGCCGCGGCGCACAGCTTGGGCACCACGGACAGGGTGCTCTCCTGGATCTGGGTCGTGGCCTGGAAGAGGCTGGAGAGGAAGCCCACCACGAGGCTCGCGGCGATGGGCGGCAGGGAGGCGAGGACCATCAACAGCAGCGCCTCGCGCCCGAGCGCCAGCAGCATGTCCTGGGCCATCGGGTTCACCGGTAGCCGAGGACCAGGCCCCGGGCGAGCAGCGCCCAGCCGTCCACGGCGACGAAGAGGAGGATCTTGAATGGCAGGCTGACCTGGCTCGGCGACAGCGTCTGCATGCCCAGCGCGAGCAGGACGTTCGCGACCACCATGTCCAGCACCAGGAAGGGGAGGAACACGAGGAAGCCGATCTGGAAGGCCTCCTTGAGCTCGGTGATGACGAAGGCGGGGATCACCACCGAGGCACTCTCCTCGGAGACGGACTGGGCCTCCTCGGGAGGGCGCAGCTCGCGGGCGAGGTCGACGAAGCGCGCGCGCTCCTCGGGGCTGCCGTGCTTGACCAGAAAGCCCCGCAGCG
Source organism: Aggregicoccus sp. 17bor-14 (assembly GCF_009659535.1). NCBI lineage: Bacteria > Pseudomonadati > Myxococcota > Myxococcia > Myxococcales > Myxococcaceae > Aggregicoccus > Aggregicoccus sp. 17bor-14. Next base: position 146,745 of record NZ_VJZZ01000009.1, on the reverse strand, counting down.
GCTCGGCCACGCGCGCCGCCGCCGAGAGCAGCTCCGCGCCCGAGCTGGCCTCGGCGTATGCGCTCTGGCCCTCGCGGTACATGTGCTCCATGACCGGCGCCATGATGTGTCCGGTGAGCACCGCGGCGAGCCCGGTGAGCACCAGCGTGGGGGGCGCCTGCTGGGTGCCCATCGCCGCCCGGGCGAGCGAGAGCACGACGGCAATCTTCGAGAAGCTCGTGAGCATCACCACCGCGAAGGGCAGGAGCGAGAGCAGCGCCAGAAGCGCCATCATCGACAGCGGGCTGCCCGCGAAGGACTGCTGCGCGAGCGAGGCCGGGGCCGCCATCGCCAGGCCCGGAGCGAGGCCGAGCACCATCACCACGGCCCTCACGGCAGCACCTTCGAAGCGAGGTCGCTGCGCTGCTGCGGCGAGGCACAGCGGCGCAGCTTCTTGCGCCGCGGCAGCGCCTGGAGCTGGGCGAAGCCCTCGCCGTACGTCACCAGGAAGCGCTGGCCGTCCACCTGGACGAGGGCGATGGAGCAGCGGGCCGAGAGCCCCTTGCGCGAGAGCACCTGCATCGGCTCGGCGAGCGCGAAGGACGCGCGCGGCACGCCCCGCCGCGAGAGCCACCACCCTGCCCCACCGAGCGCCAGAGCGGCGACGAGGCCGCGCGCGAGGCCGACGACGGAGGGCGTGGCAAGAGGGCCGACGAGGAGCAGCAAGAGCATGCAGCCGCCGGCGGCGAGCAGCTTCGCGCGCGGGCCCTGGAGCACCGAACGTGTGAGCAGGGCCTTCACGGCAGCAGCTCCAGGAGGCGCGCACCGACCTCGCCGTCGATGTCCACGAGCTCGGCGCGCGCCACCGCGCGGGTCCCCACGCGCAGCAGGACGGGCTCGCTCGCGTTGATGCGCAGCGGCAGCAGCGCGCCGGGGCGCAGCGTCGCGAGCTCTGCGACGCTGAGGGTGAGCCGGGTGAGCTCCACCTCGAGCTCGACGGGCAGCGGGGGCATGCCTTCGGGGTCCTGCACGGGGACAGACGCCATGGGTTCCTCGGGGATGTGCGCGCCGGGGAGCGCGCGGGTGAGAGCAAAGCCCTGGGCCTCGAACCGGCCCTGGAGCGTGAAGCCGCGGGTGACGAGCCGTCCGGCGCCGGTGGGGGCGCCGGAGCAGAGCCCCAGCCCTTCGAAGAGCACGACGTCACCGGGCTGGAGCGCGTCGAACACCTCGCGGTCGAGCCGGGTGCGACCGAGAAGGCAGCGGGCCTCAATGCGCGCGCGGCCCAGCTCCGGCGCGAGCCCCTGCGGCAGCTCGCGGGGAAAGCGCTGGGAGGCGGCCTGCAGGGCCACGGCGGGCAGCAGCAGGCGCCCCGCGCCCGTCTCGGTCCCGAGGGTGAGCCGGAGCTCGACCGAACAGTAGCGCTGGAGCGGGTCGAGGCTCGCCGCCGCCTCCGCGCGGTCCAGCGTCACGGTGGCGAGCCGCGGCGCGAGCGCGAGCTCGAGCGCCTCCGCGCTGCGAAAGGCACCGAGGGCCGCGAGCGCGAGGTACGCGAGCGTGGCCTCTTCGAGGCGGGTGAGCCGCGTCACGGGCCCGGGACGGTTCGCCGCGCCCGCGAGGCGCTCGATGGCCGCGAGGACCACCGGGGAGTCGAGCTCGAGCACGGCACGCTCCCCGAGCGCGGAGAGCTCCAGCACGAGGAAGACGCCCAGGGGCGCCAGCGCAGCGCTCGCCACCGCATCGAGCAGCCGCGCCGTCACGGCGACGGGACAGGCCAGCTGCTGGCTCAGGCCCGCCTCGATGCCCTGCAGCGCCCGCCGCCCCAGGCCCGCGAGCGCGGGGCGCTCGGCCAGACACTGGTGGGCCCGCGTGAGCCGCACCAGGCCGAGGCGCCGAAGGCGGGGGGGATGGAGCGCGGTGAGGTGTCGTCCGGGCTGGGTGACCATGCCGGGCACTTCTTCAAGCGCCCGGCCAGCCACGACTCCCGTGTTTTCAGGAGGTTGCGGCCACGGGGCCGTCTCCGCGCGAGATGCCCGGTGCGCGGGGCGGGATGCCCGGGGTCCCGGTCAGCGCGAGGCCTCCCGGACGAGGCGCTCGGCGAGTGTCCCCATCGCGGGGCAGGTGCATTCCGCCCGGGGAGGAGCACCCGCCGGGAAGAGGCTGCGGTAGTACGGCGGAAGGCGGCGCAGGAGCTCGGCCTGCATCGGCGCCGAGGCCTCCTCCATCAGCCTTCGCAGGCGCGTGGGCGCCTCCGGCACCGGGCCGAAGGCCTGCGCCACCAGGGCCTGGCGTCCCGCGGAGGCCTGCGGGGCGAGCGCCTGGAGCATTCCGTGGGCCGCCCGCGCCTGCGGCGCACAGAGGCCCGCCAGCAGCTCGGGCGCGCGGTCGCGCGCGAAGGTGTGCGCCACGAGCACGATGCGCTCGACGCGGTCGGGCTCCAGCGCGGCGGGCACGAGACGCGCCTCCTCGAGGCGCTCGCGGGCGGAGCCGCGGGCCTCGAGTCCGAGCGCGTCCACCGGGGGGCGGCGCACCCACTCCACCCGGGTGGGTTCCTGGCGGCTGCCGTGGCTGCGCGGTGCCACCTCAGGCCACCTTCCGGCCCGATGCGGTGCCGCTCACCACGGGGCGCGCGGGCACGGGGGCGGCCGCGACGGGTCCCGCGGCGTGCCCCCGCAGCGAGCGCAGCCGCAGCGCCAGCAGCACCAGCGCCACCGAGAGCCCGCTCACGGCCACCGCCAGCGCGGCGAGCAGCAGGCGCAGCCTCAGCGGCGAGGCCTCGCGCGCTGCGGGAGGCACGACCCGGGTGGAGACCTCGTCCACCATCAGGGAGACACCCTCCACGGGCAGCCCCTCGACACCTCCCGCGACGAGTGCCCGGAGCGCATCGCGCGAGGCGCGAAGGGCCGCGGCCTGCCCGGGCTGTACCCGCAGCAGCACCGAGGCCTTGGAGGGGAGCGCCGCCTGACCGGGCCGGGGCGGAGCGGGCACCACCAGGTGCACGCGGGCCACCAGCACGCCCTCGAGCGCCTGCAGCGTCTTCTCCAGCCCGCGCTCCAGGACCTGGAGCCGGCACACCTGCTCCTCCACCGGGGTGCGGATGAGCCCGCCGGTGCCGAACACGTCGCAGCCGGCCTCCGGCTCCTCCCGCGGGAGGCCGAGCTCCGCGAGGATGCGCACGGCATCGGAGGCCTGGGCGTCCGGGACTTCGATGGACCAGGTGGGCTTCTTGCCGGCCTCGGCGACCTTGCGCGCGTCCAGCCCGCGCTCGAGCAGCACCGTCTGGAGCTCGTTGGCCTGCCGCTCGTCGAGCCGGTGCTGGATGGTGTCCCGGCAGCCGGCGGCGAGCAGCAGCGGCACGAGGGGAAGGATGCGGCGGATGATCATGGGGAGTGCTCCTCAGAGCTGGGTCTGGAGAACCTGCTTCACGCCGCCGGTGGCCTTCTCGACGACCTTTCCGGCGAGATCGAGCTCCTGGCTGGCGCGGTACACGTGGGCCTGGAAGGCGAGCAGTTCCACCGCGGAGAAGCTCTTGCCCGATTCGGCCAGGCGGAGGATGTGGTCCAGGCGCTGCTGCGCCTGGCTCACGCGGTCCACGAGCCGCGCCGCCTGGACGGAGGCCTCGCGCTGCAGGGGGCGTGCTGCGCCCACGGCGCTCGCCCCCGGCGCTGCGCAGCCCTGCGCCCGAGCCTGCTGCGCACCTGCCGCGGCGCGCGCTGCGGAGGGGGCTCCTGACGGGAGCCCTCCCTCTGGAGCGACGGGGGGACCTGCGAGGGGGCCCTGCTTCATCAGCGCGGAGAAGGGCTCACGGGCGGGGCCCGCAGCGGCCGACGGGCGCGCCCCGGAGACCGCGGCAACCATGTCGATGGCCATGACCGGCGGCTCCTAGCGGATGTTGTTGATCGCGGCCTTCGCGGAGTCGTGGCGCACCTTCATGATGTTCGAGAGCGTATTCTGCTCGCGGCTCTCGCGCTGCATGTCGTCCTGCAGCTTGAGGTACTGAAGGCTGAACTGCTGGTTCTCCTGGTTCATCAGCGTCTGCGCCTGCAGCAGCTCCCAGGAGCTGCCGGACTCGGGCAGCCCCGAACCCGGCGTCGAGCCCGTGCCCGCGGTGAGCCGGGAGACGGTGTTGGTGGCCACGGCGACGCCGTTGCCCGCGGCCGTCAGGCCGATATGCGTGCCGATGAGCCCGTTGACGAGGTCACCTCCGGTCCGCCCGACCGCCTGCGCCGTGCGGGCCAGCGTCGTGCCGAACGAGTCGTCCGGCGTCTGCCGCGGGGTGGTGTCGTTGATGGAGAGCGGGGCGATGTGGCGGGCGGGGTCTACGGCCATGGTCCAAACCTCCTGGAGGGGGTGGACCCGGACGACTTCAGCTCCCGTGCCAGGGGGCCGGGGCGAGCACTTTCAGCGACTTGGCGCCGTGTTGCGCCCGGTACGGCCCGGGCGGCGTCCGCGGGGGCGGACGGCGGGCGTGCGGCGGCTGGACGGGCCGCGCTCGGTGAAGAAGCGCACCAGGGCCTCGCGCTGGGCGTGCGCGTCCTCCATGCCCAGCTGGATGAGGTCCGAGGCGTAGGCGCCGTCGAAGAGCAGGTAGCTCGCGAGGTCCGCCTCGGTGATGAGCTGGCTGCGCGCCACGCGGTGCAGCAGCTTGGTGGGCAAGGACGCGGTGGCCTCGTCCGTGAGCGGGCGCCGCCGCGCGTGCGCGGCCGCGATCGACGCGAGGTCTCGCGAGGGGCGCAGCACCAGGTCCTCGACGATGCGGTAGGGCTGGCCGCGCAGCTGCTGCACCGTCTCGTTCATGCGGGGCAGGAAGTCCTCGCCGAAGGTGAGCCGGCCAGCCTCGAGCACCTGGTTGAGGCGGCGCAGGCGCTCGAGATCGTAGTCGGTGCTGTCCAGCATCAGGGCGTTGAGCACCTTGCCCATCAGCAGCGGGGTCGTCGGGTAGGTGGCGATGCGGTTGCGGACGACCGGGGTGCCGGGGCTGTGGCGCAGCGAGATGAGCAGCACCTTGTCCGCGCCGAGGCGCAGCGCGGGCGAGAGGGGCACGCTCTGGCGCAGCGAGCCGTCACAGAACCACTCGTCCCCCAGCTTCACCGAGCGGAACAGCAGCGGGATGGCGGCGGAGGCGAGCGCGTGCTCGGGACCGATGGCGGCCTCGCGCGCCTCGCTCAGCGCCTGGCGGCTCCAGGCAGGCACCCCACCGCCCTGGCGCTGCACGAACACCACGCTGTGGCCGCTCGCGACCTCGGTGGCGGTGACGGCGAGCGCCGAGAGGTGGCCCTGCGCGATGTTGGGCCCGATGCGCGACCAGTCGGTGCGCTCGCGCACCAGCGTCTCCAGGAACTCGGGGTGCAGGATGTCGTAGAGGCGCCAGCCCTCGGGGCGCAGGGGCTCGTTGGTGGCCGCGCGCCACATCTTGCGCGTGAGGGTCCAGAGGTCCTCGCCGCGCACCTTGTACACGTCCTCGAGCGAGAGCCCCGTCCACAGCTCCGAGAGCAGCTTGCCCTGCGTGGCGGGCGCGTGCGCGGTGGCCGCGAGGAAGCACGCGGTGATGGCGCCCACGGAGGTGCCGCAGACGATGTCCAGGCGCGCAGGGCCGGAGAGCGCCGAGGGCAGCTCCTCGCGCAGGTAGCGCACCACCCCCGCTTCGTAGGCTCCGCGCGCGCCGCCTCCGGAGAGGACGAGCGCGATCCTGGGAGACGCTGCCGTCATGGTGCCCCCTCACCCGCATCAAACCACGTCCCAGGGCGCCGCGCTCGGGGCCGAAAAGTTGCGGGGCCGCCGGGTCGATCCAGACTTGTAGCTCCCTGTCGCTGCAGAGGAGCCCTGCATGAGCGTCGTCGCCACAGCCACAGCCGAGCGCTTCCACCCCCGGGTCGAGGCCAACTTCATGGTGCAGGTCCACGTGAACGGGCGCAGCGTGGTGGCCAAGGCGCGCGACCTCTCGATGGCGGGCCTGTTCCTGCTCGCGCACCCGGGCGACGCCGAGGAGCGCCTCACCGTCACCCTGCCCCTGCCGGGCGGCGAGGAGATCGTCACGCGCTGCCGCATCCGCCGCCGCGAGGCGCGCGGGGTGGCGCTCGAGTTCGACATGCTGGACTGGGACGAGATGATCTGCCTGGCGCGCTACGTCAACCCGCGCCTGCCCTGACTACGCCCCGCGCAGCCGGGAGATGAGGTCCGTGAGCTCGGCGCCGCGGAAGGGCTTGTGGATGTAGCCGTCCGCCCCGGCGCGCGTGGCGCTCTCCACGTCCGAGCGCTTGGTCGTGCCGGTGAGCATGTAGAGCGGGATGCGCGCGGTGGCGGGCTCGCTCTTGAGGATGCGGCACACCGAGATGCCGTCCAGCTGCGGCAGGACGACGTCCAGCAGGATGAGCTGGAAGGGGTGCGAGCGCGCCAGCTTCAGCCCCTCGACGCCGTTGCCCGCGCAGCTCACCTCCACCGGCTCCTCGCTCAAGAGCGAGCGCACCAGCTCCTGGATGACGGGCTCGTCCTCGACGAGGAGGATGTGGAAGGGCTGGGGGCTCAGGGCGGGACTCCGGCGGCGGAGCTTAGGCCACTTCCCGCCTCGCGGATCATCCCGCGCCGCCCGGTGCGCGGGCCGCAGTGTTCCTCAGTGGCCATCCGCGGCCATTCCGCTGGGAGCGGCCCTACAGCGCCTCCACCCCATCCACCGGCGCCCAGCCCTCGAGCCCGTTGGGCAGGCGCAGCTGCACGTAGCTGCCTGCGCGCTGCAGCAGCCGCACCTTGAGCCCGGCGTGCACCTCGAAGGCGACGCGGGCCTGGGGCTGGGGGAGGACTCGCGCCTGCAACGTGGGGGCGAGCACCACGGCCTCGCGCACGCCGTGGTGCACCCAGGCGTGCGCGGCAAGCAGCAGCCCCGCGGGCACCGCCGCGAGCAGCACCACGGCCGCGGCGAGCGCGACGGCGGTGCGGCTGCGCGGGCGCACCCCGCGGTAGAGCGCGATGAGCGCGAAGCCCAGCAGCCAGGCGGAGAGGAAGATGATGCTCACCGCCCGCCCGTCCGTGGCGGCCACGAGGCGCGGCAGGAAGTCATCCTCGGCCATGGAGCCCACCACCTTGTCGAGCTGGCGCGAGCGGGCGAGCGCGAGCTGCGCCTCCACGTCGTCGCTGCGGCCGCCCGCGCGCTCGGCGCGCTCGAGCGCGAGCACGGCGTGTCCGACGTCCCCCTGTGCGAGCGCGGTGGTGCCCAGGTTGTAGAGCACGTCCGCGCCGCCGTAGCCGTGCGCGAGCAGCTTCTCGTAGTCGCTTCGCGCGGAGGCGTAGTCCTCGCGCGAGTAGGCCTCGTTCGCCTGGGAGAAGAGGGCCTGGGCCTCGGTAGGGGTGTAGTAGCTCTGCGAGAGCACGGTGGCGAGCAGCAGGGCGGCGGCGCTCATCGGTCCCATCCCTCCATCACGGCGGCTGCGTCCGAGAGCACGCGCTCGCGGCCGGCGAGCTCGGCGCCCGGGGCGAAGCGCCCGGCGTCACAGGCGTCCAGCACCGAGCGCACGCGGGCCCGGCGCTCGGCATCCACACCGCTCTGGGCGAGCTGCGCGTCGAGCGCCTCGCGCGTGAGGCCCAGCACCGGGGTGCGCAGGCGCGCCTCGAGGAAGCCCTGCAGCGCGCGCTCCACCTCGGTGTAGAAGGCCTGCGCCGGAGCGCCCTCCCCTGCGAGCGCTTGCGCGGCGGCGAGGCGGCGGCGGGCCTCGCGGGCCTGGCGCTGCGAGGCGCCGCCGGCATCCGCGGCCCGCAGCCGCCCGCGCGCGAGCCCGAACAGGGCCGCCCCCAGCCACAGCACGAGCGGGGCCAGCACCGCGGGCAGGAAGAGCGGGTGCAGCCACAGGGGCGCGGAGGGGGCCGAGAAGGTGGCCTGGTGGCGCAGCGGGCGCAGCCCTCCGCCGGTGAGCACGTTCTTCGCGCCGTCCGCGTCCGCCCGCGGCGCGCTGGGGGTGCTGCTGCTCGCGCCCCCGGCCCCGGGCTCCACGGTGATGCGCACGGGATCGGTGCGGCTGACCTCGTAGCGGCGGGCCTTGGGGTCGAAGAAGGGGAAGGCGAGCGCCGGCAGCGTGAAGGTGCCCGTCTGCTGCGGCATCACCAGGTACTCGTGCATGCGCACGCCCTGCACCCTGTTGCGCCCGGGCGCCATGCGGTCCGTGGTGGTGGGGTCGAAGATGCGCAGGGGGGCGGGGCCGGTGAGGCGCGGCGGGGTGACGTTCTTCACGTTGCCCACGCCCTCGAGCGTCACGCGCACGGTGACGGGCTGGCCCAGCTCCACGCGCGTGGGGCTGGCCTCCACGGTGAGGCGCCACTGGCCCACGTTCGCGCTCTGCATGCCCGGCGGGGCGCCCGGCGGCAGCGGCTTCACCTTCACCGTGAGCGGGTTGGAGACGCGGTGCACGCGGTGGCCCGCGAAGAGGAAGCCGGTGGTGATGTCCGCCTCGGCGGCGGAGATGGAGAGCTCGCCCGCCTTCACCGGGAACAGCGCGCGGCGGCGCAGCAGGTAGGCCCGGTAGGGCACGCCGTCCACGATGCGCTGCTCGCCCGAGAGCTGCGAGGGGCTCTCCACGTCCTCGCTCCAGAAGCCCTCCAGCTTGGGCATCGTCACGGCGTCCACGCTGGAGAGGTCCACGCGGCTGAAGATGTAGAGGCTGAGCGTGGTCTGCTCGCCCACGTAGACCTCGTCCTTGTCCAGGCTCGCGCGCAGGAAGAGGTCCGAGTCGCCGCGGGGGATGCGCACCTCGGGCATGCGCAGGGCCTCGTCCATGTCCGGCGGGAAGCCGGGGAAGCCGGCGAAGGGATCGTTGGACTGGGCGGCGGCGCGCGGGTCCGGGATGTGGCCCTCGCGCACGCGGATGCGCACCGGCTGCGTGCGCCAGCTGCGGTCGCCCGCGACGAGCGTGGCGGGCGGGATGGTCAGGGTGCCCGAGCGCGTGGCGCGCAGGATGAGCGTGTAGCGGCGGGTCTCCTGCAGCACGGGCGGGCCGTTGCCGGACAGCTGGATGGAGCGCTGCGTGCTCTGCGAGGAGCTGAGCACCTCGAAGTCCTCGGGCGGCGGGAACTGCACCTGCGCGTCGTCCGGCGCGTCCACCGCCTCGACGATGAGGCGGAAGGTGTCCTGGGTGCCCACCTCGCTGCGGTCCACGCGCTGCGTGAACTCGGGCGCCCCGGCCCAGGCGGGGCCGGCCACGCCCAGGCTGCCTGCGACGGCGAGCACCAGCGCGAGGAGCGCCGCCGCGCTGCTACCAGTCCTTCTCATTGGGCCTCCTCGGCTGCTTCTTGTCGCGCTGCTGGAAGCGCCACAGCTGCAGGTTGCGCTCGTTCTGCTTCATCGCGTCCAGGAGCCGCTCGGCCTCCTCACGGTCGATCTGCTCCTGCGAGGTGCCGGCGTCGACCTCCTGCTGCTCGCCCTGCTCCGGGCTCCCGGCGTCCGAGCCGGCGTCCTGGCGCTGCTCGCCCTCCGACTGCCCGCCGTCCCCCTCCCCGCCGTCCGCTCCGCCATCCCCTCCGGCGTCGCCCGGGCCGCCGTCCGCCCCTGCGTCTCCCCCGCCGTCCGGCGTGCCGCCGTCCGCGCCCGCGTCCTGGCCTCCGTCGCCCGGGCCGGCGTCCTGGCCGCCATCCGCGCCGCCGTCTGCTCCCGCATCCGCGCCAGCGTCCGCGCCGCCATCCGCTCCCGCATCGGTGCCCGCATCACTCCCACCGTCCTGGCCGCCGTCCGCGCCCGCGTCCCCCTGCTTCGGCTCGGGCGGCGGGAGGTTGCGCAGCACCACCTCGAGGTTGTGGCGCGCCTGGGCATCCTCCGGGTCGAGCGAGAGCGCGCGGCGATAGGCCTTGATCGCCTCGAGGCGCTGCCCCGTCTGGGCGTAGAGGTTGCCCAGGTTGTAGGCCGCCTTCTGCTGCAGATCCCTGCGCTCGCTCTGCTGCACGCGGTTGAAGGCGGCCTGCGCCTCGTCCACGCGGCCCAGCTTCGCGAGCGCGTCCGCGCGGTTGAACTCCACGGCGGGATCTCCGGGGCGCGCCTTGCGCGCGGCCTCGAAGGCCTCGAGCGCCTGCTCGTAGTTGCCCGCCTCGTACGCGGCGCGCCCGCGCGCCACGTCCGGGTGCTCCTTCTCGAGCAGCCCCGCCGCGGCGGCGAGCCCCGGCAGGAGCAGGGCCCCCAGCACGAGCTGGAGCCAGAGCGCGCGCCTCATGCGGCCCTCCGGCGCGAGGGCAGGAGCAGCATCCCGAGCACCAGCAGCAGGAGCCCGGGCACGGCGAAGGACTGGAAGCGCTCGTCGTAGCGCACGGCCACGCGGCTCTCGAGCTCGCTCTTCTGCATCTTCTCGATGCGCTCGAGCACCTGGCTCATGGCCACGCCGCGCTGCTGGTAGAAGAAGGCGCCGCCGGTGGCCTCCGCGATGCGGGTGAGCCCCGCGCGGTCCAGGCGCGTGATGACCGTCTGCCCCGCGCGGTCCTTCTGGTAGTCCACGAACTCGCCGCGGCGGTTGGTGAGCGGAATGGGCTCACCCGACTCGCTGCCCACGCCCACCGCGAGAACCGGGATGCCGGCCTCCTTGAGGTCCGCCACCGACTCCTCCACCTCGCCGGTGAGGTCCTCGCCGTCCGAGAGCAGCACCACCACGCGCTCCTTCGCGCCGCGGTCCGCCCCGTCCAGCACCTGCTTCGCGAGCCGCAGCGCGCCGCCGATGTTGCTGCCCCCCTGCGGCATCTGCTCCGGCGACACCGCGCTCAGGAAGAGCTTCGCGGCGGCGTAGTCCGAGGTGAGGGGCGACTGCACGAAGGCCTCGCCGGCGAACACCACCAGGCCCACCCGGTCGCCCTTGAGCTCGTCCAGCAGCGTGGTCAGCTCCAGCTTCGCGCGCTCGAGGCGGCTGGGGGCCACGTCGCGCGCGAGCATGGACTTGGAGGCATCCAGCGCCACCACCACGTCGATGCCGCGCTTCTTCACCACCTCGGAGGTGCTGCCGCACTGCGGCTGCGCGAGCGCGACGCCCAGCAGCATCAGCCCCGCGCCGTAGAGCGCTCCCTGCGCCGCGGGGCGGGTGCGCGAGACGCCGGGTGCAAGGCGCGCCGCATGGCGCTCGGGCAGCACGCGCGCGAGCCGGGCGCGGCGGCGCAGGCCCACGACGAGCGCGAGCGCGCCGAGCACGAGCCCCACGAGCGCGAGCGCGAGGAAGGCGGGCTGCGCGAGGCCCGCGTTGTAGCCCAGGAGGGTGAAGCGCCAGGGGGTGGTCTCCATCACGGGAACACCCTCAGGAGCGTCGCGCGCAGCAGCAGCTCGAGCGCGGCGAGCGCGAAGGCGGCGAGCAGGTAGGGGTGGAACTCCTCGCTGTAGTTCGCCGAGGCGCCGCCCTCCATCAGCTTCGAGCGCTCGAGCGAGTCGAGCACCTGCTGCAGGCCGCGGCGCAGCCCCTCGGGGTCGGTGGCGCGGTAGTAGGTGCCGCCCGTGGTGTCCGCGATGTCCTGCATCAGCTCGGGGTTGATGGGGATCTCGGTCTCGCGCCACACCACGTTGCCGAACAGGTCCGTGCCCTGGGGAAAGGGCACCTTGCCGCCCTTGCCCACGAGGATGGTGTAGACGGGGATGTGCAGGCTCTTGGCCATGGCGGCCGCGTCCATGGGGGCGATCTTCCCGGCGTTGTTGTCACCGTCGGTGATGAGCACCACCACGCGGCTCTTCGCGTCCGAGCTGCGCAGGCGGTTGAGCGCGGTCGCCAGCGCATCGCCGATGGCGGTGCCGTCCTCGAGCACGCGCGTGGCGAGCTGCGCGATGACGCTCTTGAGCACCCCGTAGTCCAGGGTGAGCGGCGCCTGGGTGTAGGCCGCGCCGGCGAAGACCACCAGGCCGATGCGATCGTTGGCGCGCGCGGAGATGAAGTCGCTGAGCACCTGCTTCGCCACGAAGAGGCGGTTCTGGGGACGGAAGTCGCCGGCCTCCATGGAGGTGGAGAGGTCCAGCGCGACGACGATGTCGATGCCCTCCACGCTCGCGTCGCGCACGCGCGCGCCGCGCTCCTGCGGCCGCGCGATGGCCACCACCGCGAGCACCACCGCGGCGACCCGCAGCACGGGCAACACGGGAAGCAGGTAGGTGCGCAGGCCGCGGCCCTGACGCGCGAGCACGCGCGCCGCCGAGAAGCGCAGGGGCGCGCGCGTGCGCCGCTCGCGCCAGGCCCAGAGCGCGAGCAGCGGCACCAGCAGGAGGCCCCAGAAGGCCTGCGGGCTATGGAACGTCAGGTCCGGAGGCATGGGCGGCAGAGGGCGTGCTCGGAGGAGGAGGGACGTCGCCGGTGCGGTCCACCAGCGCGTGGGCGAAGGCGAGCGCTGCGTCGCACTCGGGGGCCGGCGGCTCGCTCTTCGCGTACTTCACCAGGTCCGACCCGGCGACGAAGCGCTCGAGCTCGGCCAGGGGCAGGCCCGTGCCGGCGGCGCGCGGGCGCAGGGCGAGCAAGAGCTCGGAGCTGGTGCACTCGAGCGCCTCGAAGGAGAAGCGCTCGCCGAGGTAGCCGCGCAGGATGTCCGAGAGGCGGAAGTAGAACTCGCGGCCGCGGCCCTGCTCCGGAAGGTGCTCGGCCTGCAGCGCGCGCAGCGCCTGGTGGGTGCGCGGCACGAGCGGGAGGGGAGGCGGGGGCGGCGGCACGGCGGCGTGGCGGCGGGCGAGCACGCGCGCGAGCAGCCAGGCCCCCAGCCCCAGCGCGAGCACGGCGAGCAGCCCCCAGACGAGGCGCCAGCTGCGCACGGCCACCTCGGCCGGGGCCTTGAGGTCCTCGAGCTGCGCGCCCTGGGCCGCCGCGTCGTCGCCCAGCGTGGAGCGCACCTCCACGGTCTGCGGCTCGGGAGTGAAGTGGCCCGGGTGGCCCGCGCCCCCGGCCGCCTCCTCCAGCGTCACGCGCGGCAGGGTGAGCTTGCCCAGCTCGTAGGCGGCGAGCTTGAGGCGGAAGGTGGTGACGGGTCCGGCGCCGCCCTTCGGTGCGTCCTCGCGCTGGCGCTGCTGCTCGAGCACCTCGAAGGCGCCGAGCTCCTTGGGAAGCGCGAGCTCCCAGCGCTGCTCGGCGGCGTGGGCCACCACCAGCTCGTAGGTGAAGGGCTCGCCCAGCAGCACCTGCGCGGGCTGCACGCTCGCGTGCACGGAGCGCGGGGCGGCGGCCTGCGCAGCACCGGCGTCCGCCGCGTCCGGCTGGGCGAGCGCGGGAAGGCACAGCAGGAGCGCGGCGAGCAGGGCGAAGGGCCGGCTCATGCCGCCATCCTCCGGGCGCGGGCGCGGAAGAAGCGCACGAGCGCGTTCGCGTAGTCCTCGCCGGTGCGCAGCTCGACGTGGTCGAGCTCGAGGCGCTGGAAGAGGCGGCGGCGCTCGTCGCGCGCCTCCTGCATGGCGCGCGCGAAGCGGCCGCGCACCAGCGGGTCCGCGGTGTCCACCACGTAGCGCTCGCCGGTCTCCGGGTCCTCGAGCTCCACGAGGCCGAGGCGGGGGAAGCTCTCCTCGAGCGGATCCGTGATGACCACGGGCACCAGGTCGTGACGGCGCCCCACGAGGCGCAGGGGCTTCTCGTAGTCCGGCGCGAGGAAGTCCGAGATGAGGAAGGTGACCGCCTTGCGCTTCGCCACCTGGCGCAGGTAGCCGAGCCCCACGCCGAGGTCCGTGCCCTTGCCCACCGGCTGGAAGGCGAGGATGTCGCTCACCAGGCGCATCACGTGGGTGCGGCCCTTGCGCGGCGGCACCACCTTCTCCACCCGGTCGGAGAAGAGGATGAGCCCCACGCGGTCGTTGTTGGCGATGGCGCTGAAGGCGATCTGCGCGGCGACCTCGGCGGCGATCTCGCTCTTGCTGCGCTCGCGGCTGCCGAACTCCTTGGAGGCGCTCACGTCCACCAGCAGCATCACCGTCAGCTCGCGCTCCTCGGTGAACACCTTCACGTACGGCTCGTTCATGCGCGCCGTGACGTTCCAGTCGATGGTGCGCACCTCGTCGCCGGGCTGGTACTGCCGCACCTCGGAGAAGGCCATGCCGCGGCCCTTGAAGACCGAGTGGTACTGGCCCGCGAGCATGTCCGACACCACCTTGCGGGTGCGGATCTCCAGCTTGCGGATGCGGCGGATGAGCTCCCTGGCGAGCACGGCGCGGTGTCTCCGGCCCCTTACGGCACTTCGACGCGGTCGAAGACGCGCTGGATGAGCTTCTCGGGGGTGAGCTCCTCGGCCTCGGCCTCGTAGCTGAGGCTGACGCGGTGGCGCAGCACGTCGAAGGCCACGGCCTTCACGTCCTCGGGGGTGACGAAGCCGCGGTGGCGCAGGAAGGCGTGGGCGCGGGCCGCCTGGGCGAGCGCGATGGTGGCGCGCGGGGAGGCGCCGTACTGGATGGCGCCGGCCAGGTCCTTGAGGCCGTGCTTCACCGGCTCGCGCGTGGCGAAGACCACGTTGAGGATGTAGTCCTTCACCTTCTCGTCCATGTAGATCTGGTGGACGAGCTCGCGGGCGCGGGCGATCTGCTCGAGCGAGACGACCTTGTGGGCGCGCGGCACGGAGCCTCCCCCCATGCGGTCCATGATGAGCTTCTCCTCCTCGCGGGTGGGGTAGCCCACCTTCACCTTGAGCATGAAGCGGTCCACCTGGGCCTCGGGCAGGGGGTAGGTGCCCTCCTGCTCGATGGGGTTCTGGGTGGCCAGCACGAGGAAGGGCGCGGGCAGGGGGAAGGTCTGGTCGCCGATGGTGACCTGGCGCTCGGCCATGGCCTCCAGCAGCGCGCTCTGCACCTTGGCGGGGGCGCGGTTGATCTCGTCCGCCAGCAGCACGTTGGCGAAGATGGGCCCCTTGCGCACGGTGAAGGAGGCCGCGTGCTGGTTGTAGATGGTGGTGCCCACCAGGTCCGCCGGCAGCAGGTCCGGGGTGAACTGGATGCGCAGGAAGTGGGCGCTGAGGCAGTCCGCGATGGTGCGCACCGTGAGCGTCTTGGCGAGGCCCGGCACGCCCTCGAGCAGCACGTGGCCGTTGCACAGGAGCCCGATCAGCACGCGCTCCAGCATGTAGCGCTGGCCGACGATGACCTTGGAGGCCTCCTGGTGGAGGGCCTCGACGAAGCTGCTTTCCTGCTGCACACGCTCGGTCAGCGCGCGGATGTCCGTGTTCATGTCCCCTCTGTCCTGCCCTCGAGCCGCGGCAGCCTAGGAGGTGTAGGTGCGCGGCTCAACAGCGCAGAGTGGGGGACATTCCGGGAAGGGCGCATTCCCTGCGGATTGCCGGAATCAGGGGTGGGCCGAGGCGCCGGTGTCCATCCCCACCCCGGAGACGTCCGGGCGGCGCAGGTGCTCGCGGCAGAAGCCGGCGACCAGGGGCCACTCCAGGGTGGCGAAGTCCTGGAAGCGCAGCTCCATGGCCTCGGTGTGGGAGCCGGCGCGCACGATGAGCCGGTCCATGAGGGCGAGCCGCTCGTCCACCATCACCGGCAGGCGGTAGAGCTGGCCGAAGGGGGGCTCCGCGCCCAGCTCGCAGTCGGGAAACAGGTCCGCGAACTCGGGCTCGGCGGCGGTGCGGCAGGAGGACACGCCGAGGATGTGGCGGGCGCGCTCGGTGTCCACGGTCTCGCTCGCCGGGAGCACCGCGAGCCACAGGCCGCGCTCGGTGCGCAGCACCACGGTCTTGGCCACGCGGTGGCCGCTGGTGTGGAGCGTGGCGGCGAGCTGCTGGGCGCTCACGGCGCGCGGGTGCGCGATGCGCTCGAAGGGGACGCGGTTGCGGCGCAGGTACTGCTGGATGGAGAGGGGAATCATGGCAACACTCCTCGCGCGGGCTCAGCCAAAGCTGAGCGCGCGGGGGCTGCCCCGCCACGGGCGGCCCCTGGAGCCCTCGGCGGGCGGGCCCCTCACGCGTAGACCTGGCTGCTGGCGAGCGAGAGCTCGAGCCTCCGCGCCACGCTCGCGAGCACGTCGTAGCGGTGGCGCAGGGCCTTGCGGAAGGCGCGCTGGTCCGTGTGGGCGATCTCCTCCAGGAGCGCCTGCAGCGCCCCGTCCAGTGCCTGCTTCAGGTCCTGCGCTTCACTCTGGGAGAGCTCGAGGAGCATGGGACACCTCCACGGGCGAAGGTAAGGCGCGCGGGGCCGGCGCTCCGGCGCCCTCCCCTCCCCTGCCTGCCCGGCGCCTGCGGGCGGGCGCTCGCCTGCAGGCCCTGCCCTAGACGGGCCGGAGCACGAAGACGCGGTCGAGGCGCAGGCTGCTGCGCTCGAGCGGCGCGTCCACCCGGTAGTCGAAGTCGTAGACCGCCACGGGGGCGAGCCCCGCCTCGCGGAAGAGGCGGCGGGCCTGGGCGCCGTCGTAGGTGCGGAAGTACCACTCGGTCTCGATGAGCAGGTCCTCGCCGCCGGGCGCGCCCGTGACCTTGAGGCGGTTGCGCATGGGGGCGCGGCGCAGGCGGCGCTCGGGCAGCCCCTCCTGCGTGTTGCACACCACCGTGGCGCCGCCCACCTGCCCCACCCAGCGCTCGCGCTCGGGGTGCTCGCGCGCGTAGTCGGTGAGGTGGAAGCCGAGCGCATAGAGGCCTCCCGGCTTGAGCAGGCGGCGGGTGCCCTGCAGGTGCGCGAGCGCCGCCGCCTCGCTGTCCAGGTAGCGGAAGGTGGAGACGAGGTTGAAGGCGAGGTCCACCCGCCCCTCGAGCTCCGGGGCGCGGAAGGCCTGCATCGGCGCGTGCTCGAGCCGCACGCGCGCGCGCTCCGCGGGGGTGAGGCGCCCCTTCGCGTGGGCGAGCATGCGCTCGGAGAGATCGTAGCCGACGAGCTGGTAGCCGCGGCGCGCCCCTTCGGCGAGCAGGCGCCCGGCACCGCACGCGGGCTCGAGGAACAGCGTGCCGCCCGTGCCGAGGCGGCGGTTCACCGCCTCGAGGAAGTCCATCTCCTTGGCGGTGTCGGTGCCGAAGATCGCCTCGTAGTACTCGGGGTGATCGTACCAGTCGCGCAGGCGCTTCACGGGGTAGCTGGCTCCTGAAGAGGGAGAGGACTAGTGCTCGGTGAAGCGCGCCAGCGCGAGCATCACGAGCAGCCCCACGGCGAGTGCCACGAGGTTGCGGCCCTTGCGGTCCTTGCCGTGGCGGTTCACGTGCGGCAGCAGGTCCGACACGGCGATGTAGAGGAAGGTGCCGGCGCTGAAGGCGAGCGCGCGCGCGGCGAAGGCCTCGTGCTTCACCACCGCGTCGAAGCCGAAGTAGAGCGCGGCGCCCAGCGGCACCATCAGCCCGTAGAACACCGCGTAGGCGAGGATGGTGCCGGGCTTGCGCCCCTCCGCCTTGAGGATGGACGCGAGCGACAGGCTGCTGGGCACCTTGTGCGCCACGATGGCGATGAAGGCGGTGAGCCCCACCCCCTCCTGCACCGCGGAGCCGAGGGCGAGCCCGTCGAAGAGGGTGTGCACCGAGAGGCCGAGGAAGGCCGCGAGCCCCATGCCCCCGCCGCCGTGCCCGTGCACGTGCTCCTCGCAGTCGGGCGGCTCCTCGCACGCGTGCGAGAGCACGTAGCGCTCGAGCACCAGCAGCAGCACGAAGCCCGCGGGCACCATCACGAAGGAGCCGTAGCCCCCGCCGTGGTAGGCCTCGGGCAGCATGTGGAAGAACACCGCCCCGAGCATCACGCCGGCCGCGAAGGCCAGGAAGCTGATGAGGCGGGTGGCGCGGCGCGTGTACACGGGCACCAGCGCGCCGGCGAGCGCGCCCGCGACGATCACCAGGGAGTAGAGCGCGACCGAGGCTGCGACCGACATGCGGCGCGCTGCCTAGCACGAAGCCGGGGCGGGAGCGAGGCCAACTCCCGCGCCCCTCAGCGCTGCGGCGCCGGGACGGCCGTGTACACGGTGGGCCGCACGGGGCGCACGCGCTGGGTGACGCCGTTGAGGCTCTCCGCGTGGCCGAGGAAGAAGTGGCCTCCGGGGGCGAGCCGGTCGAGCAGCTGCTCGATGACGCGCGCCTTGGACGCGGCGTCGAAGTAGATGAGCACGTTGCGGCAGAAGACGAGGTCGAAGGGGCCGCGCACGCGCAGGGGCTGCTCGTTCAGGTTCAGCCGCTCGAAGCGCACCAGGGAGCGCAGCAGGGGCCCCGCCTTCATCAGGCCCTCCTGGCTCGCGGTGCCCTTGAGCATGAAGGCCTTGAGCAGGTGCTGCGGGATGTCGCGCGACTTCTCCACCGGCCACAGCGCCGCGCGGGCGCGGGCGAGCACCCGGCTGGAGAGGTCGGTGGCCAGGATGTCCACGTCCCAGCCCTCCTCGGCAGGCAGCGCGTGGCGCAGCAGCATGCCGAGGCTGTAGGGCTCCTCACCGGTCGAGCAGCCGGCGCTCCACACGCGCACGCGCCGGCTGCCGCCGGGCGTGGCGCCCTGGGCGCGCCAGTGCGGCAGCAGCTCGTGCTCGAGGAAGTCGAAGTGCTTCGGCTCGCGGAAGAAGTGCGTCTCGTTCGTCGAGATGAGGTCGAAGAGCTGCACCTGCTCGACGGCGTCCTCCTGCGCGCGCTCGAGGTAGCTGCCGAAGGAGCTCAGCTGCAGCTCCCGCAGCCGCCGGCCCAGCCGGCCCATCAACAGCGCGCGCTTCGCATCCGAGAGGCGGATGCCCACCTGCGCGTAGATGAAGTGCTGGAATGCGCGGAACTCGCGGTCGGTGAGCGGGGGCAACCCCGTCTGCGGGACCGGGAGCTCCTCCACCAGGCGCGGGGGGCGCTGCGCCCCCGCGGCCTGCTGCTGCCCTGACTCGACCGACTGCATCGGCTGCGCCTCTAGAGGTTGATGAGGAGGCCGAGGGTCGCGCCGAGCCCGAAGTCCGGGCCGCCGCTGCTGTGGGGGGTGGCGAGCACGTCCACCTCGAGCATGGGGTAGATGCGCGAGGTGAGGGCCGTGGTCACGCCGAGCCCGCCCATCATGGTGAGCGTGGGCGAGGACTTCACCGGCACCGCGAGGCGCGCGGCGGCGTACGCGTTGGGGTGGAAGGCGTAGCTGACGCCGGGGATGAGGGTGACCGGCCCCATCTCCCCGCTGTAGTACGTGGAGGAGACGTCCATCTCGAGGAAGATCACGTCCCGGAGGATGACGCCGAAGCCCACGGAGGGAGAGAAGTCCTTCTGCGGCCCGGCCAGGCTGGTGCCGGCGTAGCGGGCCGACAGCGTGGTGCCGCCCATCAGCGCGACGTAGAGCGGCAGGCCGGTGGACGGCGCGGCGTCCGCGGCAGCAGCCACGGGGGCATCCGGGGTGGCGGGCACCGCGGTGGGCGCCGGGGGCAGCGCCGCCTCACCCGAGGCGTCCTCCGCGCGCGCCTGCGTCGAGAGCAGCATCAGCGCCGCCGCGGCGGCGGCGAGCGAGGAGCGGCCTGCGTCGAGAGCGCGGCTCATCGGGAGGCCTCCGCGGACTCCGCCACCACTGCGCCGACCGCTGCCGCCTCCAGCACCGGGGTGGGTGCGGGGCCTTCCATCTCGAGTGCTTGCGTCACGTGAATCTCCTGGGTGCTCAATACGCGGTTGATGTCCAGCAACAGCACGAACTTCTTGCCCTCGGTGCGCCCCATGCCCTGCAGGTAGTCCATGCGCACGGCGGTGCCGAAGGCGGGCGGGGGCTCGATGTCCGCGGCGGTGAAGTCCACGACCTGGCTCACCGCGTCGGCCACCACGCCCACCACCACCTGCTCGCCGCCCAGCTGGATCTCCACCACCACGATGCAGCTCCACTTGGTGACGGGCGCGGATGCGAGACCCAGCTTCACGGCCAGGTCCACCACCGGCACGACGCTGCCGCGCAGGTTGATGACGCCGCGGATGAAGGGCGGCGCGCTGGGGATGCGCGTCACCGTGTCGTACTCGATGATCTCCTTCACCTGCAGGATGCTCAGGGCGAACTCGTCCTCGCCCAGGAAGAAGCTGAGGTACTGGCGGGGCGCTGCGGGTGCTGCAGGACTGGGATGCATGACGCTCTGTCTCCTGGAGTCGCTCAGAAGCTCTTGAAGTCGCGGTCGTCGCTCGAGGCCGGCGCGGCCACGTCGCTCGCCGCACGCTTGGCGGGGGGCGCCGGCGCGGGCGCGGCCGGGCGCACCGGCAGGTGCACGACGGACGAGGTGGCGGAGGCCGCCGGCGCACCGGGACGCGCGGTGGCCCCCGTCGGAGCCGCCTCGTGCTCGGTGCGGAAGAAGGCCATCAGCTGCTGCAGGCTGTGGGCGTGGCTCGCCATCTCCTCGGCCGTGGCCGCGAGCTCCTCGGCCGCCGACGCGTTCTGCTGGGTGACGGAGTTGAGGCTCATCACCGTGCGGTTCATCAGCCCCACGCTCTGCGCCTGCTCGCTGCTGGCAGCCGCCACCTCCTTCACCAGCTCGCTCGTCTGCTGGATGTTGGGCACCAGCTCCTGCAGCATGTTGCCCGTCTTCTCCGCCTGGGCGACGCGCATGCCCGACAGGGACACAATCTCGCGCGCCGCCTTCTGGCTGCCCTCCGCGAGCTTGCGCACTTCCGACGCCACCACCGCGAAGCCCCGGCCGTGCTCGCCGGCGCGCGCCGCTTCAATCGCCGCATTGAGGGCCAGGAGGTTCGTCTGGTACGCGATGTCCTCCACGATGCTGATGCGGCTGGCAATCTGCTTCATCGCCTCCACCGTCTCGGCCACCGCGCGCCCGCTCTCCGCCGCATCCGTCGCCCCCTTGAGGGCGAGCGCATCCACGCGGCCCGAGTGCGCCGCATTCTGGCCGATGCTCGTCATCATCTCCTCGAGGCTCGCGCTCACCTCCTCGAAGCTCGCCGCCTGCTCGCTGGTGCCGCTGGAGAGCGACTGGCTCGTCTGCGACAGCTGCGCCGCCGCACTCGAGAGGGCCGCTGCTCCGCCGCGCACCTCGCCAATCACCTGGGCGAGCCGCTCGCTCATGGTGCGAAACGCGCTCGCCAGCACCCCAATCTCATCGTCGCTGTGGTGCTCCACCCGCCCCGTCAAGTCGCCGGCCGCAATCTGCGCCGCCACAGCCGAGATGCGCTCGAGCGGACGGGTGATGCGGCGGATGACGGCCAGCACCGCGAGCGCGAGCGCCACCAGCGCCAGCACCCCGAGCGCCAGCGTGAAGGTGCGCAGCTCCGCCGCGGGCGCCAGCACCTTGTCCAGCGGCGCGAACACCGCCAAAGCCCAGGAGTTCTCCGCGTGGCCCGCCTTGAAGGGGACGACCACCATGATGGCCTCGGCGCCGAGCACGTCCGAGTACACGCGGCCCACCATCTCGGTGTTGCTGGCCAGCGCCTTCTTGATCAGCGCGCCCGCGTCCGAGTCCCCCACCGGCTTGCCCAGCAGCTCCGCCTTGGGGTGCGCGATGATGGCGCCCTGGGTGGAGGCGAGCAGCGCGTACCCGGTCTCGAAGGGCTTGATGTCCGCGACCTGCGCCTGCGTCGCCTCGAGCGGCATGTCCTCGCCGACCACACCCACGAACTTGTCGTCGATGAGGATGGGCACGGTGATGCCGGTGATGAGCGCGGTCTTCCCGGCGATGGTGTAGAAGTACGGCTCGAGCCACACCTCCTTCTTGGTGCTGCGCGGCAGCAGGTAGCAGTCGCCGGGGCCGGGCACCTCGTAGTCCGCCGGCACCTCGCGCTGCACCGTGCCGCTGCCGCGGTTCCAGTACTGCATCATGCGGCCGGTCGCGTCCGAGCCGTCCTTGTTCACGAACTTCGCGTCCTGGCCGTCCCAGGCGTTGGGCTCCCACACCGTCCAGATGCCGGTGACCTCGGGCGACTGCTCGACCACGCGGCGGATCATCGCGTAGGCGGGGTCGCGGTCCGTGTCACCGCTGACCTTCAGGGCGGCGTACGAGTTGGCGAGCGTGCGCGAGGTGAGCATCGCGCGCTCGAACCGGGCCTTCACCCCGGCGGCGGAGTTCTCCGCCAGCTCGGTGGCCGCCTTGGTCGCGAGCTCTTCAGCGACCCGCGACGACTGGCGGTTCACGAAGAACACCATGAGGCCCAGGGCGACGGTGATGATGCCGCAGAGGGAGAAGAGGAGCTTGGTCGAGAGGCGGTTGCTGAAGTTCATGGAGTCAGGGCTGCGCAGAGGAGGTGCGTTTCGCGTGCTCGAGCGTTGAGCAAGTTCCGCGCCGTTCGGATCTTTCCGCTCCAGCGCCGCCGTGGCCCGGATTACGGGGTTTTGCGAGGAGGGGGCGGGACCCCGTCCCGGGGACCGGGGTCCTTGCCACCCGGGTACGGCGACCCGGGTGGGTGGCGCGCGCCTCAGGCCGCGGCGGGCTGGGCGCGCAGCGCCTGCTGCAGCAGCGAGGGGACGTCGAGGATGAGGGCGACCTGGCCGGTGCCGAGGATGGCGGAGCCGGTGACGCCGGGGATCTGCGCGAAGATCTTGCCCAGGGGCTTGATCACCGTCTGCGCCTGGCCGAGCAGCACGTCCACCGCGAGCCCCACCTCGCCCCGCCCGTGTCCCACCACCACCACGTTCTCGCGCGGGGGCAGCGCGCCCGGTACGCGGAAGTGCGAGCGCAGGCGAAGGAAGGGCAGCGGGCGGCCGCGCAGGTTGATGACGCCGGCGTTCTCCGCGCCCAGCGCCTCGGTGGGCAGCTCGAGGCACTCGAGCACCGTGTCCAGCGGCAGCACGTAGGTCTCCTCGCCCACGCCCACCGAGAAGCCCTCGATGATGGAGACGGTGAGCGGCAGGCGCAGCGTGACGAGCGTGCCCTTGCCGGGCTCGGAGTCCACGCGGATGCTGCCGCGCAGCTGCTCCACGTTGCGCCGCACCACGCTCATCCCCATGCCGCGGCCGGACAGCTCCGTCAGCGCCGCGGCGGTGGAGAAGCCTGGGGCGAAGATGAGCTCGAAGAGCTCCGCGTCCTCGAGCTGCTCCGGTGCGGCGTGCAGCCCCGTCTCGCGCGCCCGGGCGCGGATGCGCTCGCGGTCCAGGCCCCGGCCGTCGTCGGACACCTCGATGACGATGGAGCCGCCGTCGTGGCGCGCGTGCAGCGCGAGCGTGCCGGTGGGGTCCTTGCCCGCGGCCGTGCGCGCCTCGGGCGTCTCGAGGCCGTGGTCGAAGGCGTTGCGCACCATGTGCGTGAGCGGGTCGCGCAGCAGCTCCACCACCGTGGTGTCCACCTCCACGTCCTCGCCCGAGAGCTCGAGGCGCGCGCGCTTGCCGGTGCTCGCGCACAGGTCTCGCAGCGTGCGGCTGAAGGGCTGGAAGGCGCGCTCCACCGGCACCATGCGCACCTTCATCACCTGCTCCTGCAGGTCCAGGTAGAGCCGGTCCGCGTCGCGGTGGGCCTCGAGCAGCTCCTCGCGGCTGTAGCGCTCGCCGCTCTCCAGCATCGCGGCGAGCCGCCCGCGCGAGACGGCGATCTCCCCCGCGAGGTTGAGCATCCGGTCCAGCCGGTCCAGGCCCACGCGCAGGGTGCGGGCACCCTCGCGCCGCGCGCCCGGCTCCTCGAGGTGCCCGGGCGCACCGGGCTCGGCGGCGCCCGGCTCCGCGCTGCCCTGCTCTGCGACAGCCGAGCCTGCGGGCACGGGCGCGCCGGTGCCCAGCGCGGCCGCGCTCAGCTGGTCGATGAGCGCGCGCTCGGCGGCGCCGAGCACCGGCTCGCGCTCGGCGCTCACCTGGTGCAGCACGCGCAGCGCGTCGTGCCCCTGCAGCAGCAGGGTGCCCAGCTCGCGGCTCATCGAGAGCGTGCGGCGGCGCAGCCGCTCGAGCAGGTCCTCGAGGTGATGCGCCAGCTCGCTGATGGCGCCCAGGCCCACCATCGCCGCGCCGCCCTTGAGGCTGTGCGCGCTGCCGAAGATGCGCTCGAGCAGCTCGGGTGCGTCCGGGGTGGCCTCGAGCGCGAGCAGTCCCTGCTCGAGCGCGTCGAGCAGCTCGCCCGCCTCGGCGTGGAAGATCTCCCGCACCAACTTACGGTCTTCGTCTGCGAGCATCACGCCGCACCTCCCAGCACCTTCACGCTCGCGACCCCGTCACTGAGGCGGAAGCGCAGCTTGCGGCTGCGCGAGCCGCCCACGCCCTCCTCCACCACCGGGATGCCCGCGACCGCGAGCATCCGGAGCGCCTGCTGCACGTTGCGGGCGCCCACGCCGTTCGCGGCCTCCGCCGCACCCGGGCCGGCGCCGACGCTGGCGCCGCCGAACACCTTGGCCTGCAGCTGCGAGCGCCGACTGCCCAGCGCCTGGAGCGCGTCCACCAGCGCGGGGATGGCGCCGTCGCCGTAGCGGTGCGGGGCAGCGTCCGGGCCGCCCGGCGAGGTGGGCAGCAGGTAGTGGTTCACCCCGCCCACGCGCAGCCGGCTGTCCCAGAGGCACACCGCCACGCAGGAGCCGAGGATGGTGCTCACCTCGACCGCGCCCGAGGCGGCCGCGGCGGAGTACAGCTCGCCGGGGTGCAGGTAGACGAGCGAGGGGGTGGGCTCGGCCGCCGGCACCAGGGTGTGCGCGGTGCCGACGAAGGTGCCCGCCGCGGCGCGCGGCAGGGCGGCGAGCGGGGGGCGCACCGGGGCGGCCGCCGCGAGCGGCTGCGGCGCGCCCGCGGGCTCGAGCACCTTCAGCGCGCGGCCCGCCTCCTGGGCCAGCAGCGAGAGCAGGTCCGCGTCCGCCTGGGTGAGCTGGCGCTTGTGCGGCAGCAGCCGGAAGAGCGCGAGCACGCCGCAGATGCGGGTGCCGTCGCGCACGGGCACGCAGCCGCTCAGGTTCCACTCGTCCGAGCTCGCCTCGCCGCCGAAGCTGCGGCCGGCGATGTAGGGCACGCCCGCGCGCGCCGCCTGGTGGATGAGGCCGCGCGCCGTGGGCCAGGGGCTGCCGCTGCCCACCTTCAGCCCCACCTGGTGCGCGACGACGAGCGCGCCGCTGGCCGCGTCCAGCTCGAGCAGCGCGAACTCCTCGCAGCCCACCAACTGGCACACCACCTCCTCCACCGCGCCGAGCACCTCGGTGCGGGTGCGCGCCGCGCGCAGGGGGCCGAGCATGGCGGTGAGCGGGAGGGCCATGGGGACGGGCGTGGTCCTCACGCGCCCTCCCCGAGCAGCCCGGCCACCTTGGCCAGCAGCTCCGCCGGATTGAAGGGCTTGGTCACGTAGTCGTTGCAGCCGGCCTCGTAGCCCGCCTCCACGTGCTCGGGCTCCGAGCGGGTGGTGACCAGGATGACGGGCAGGGCCGCGGTGTCCGCCGAGGCGCGCAGCGCGGCGCAGGCCTCGAAGCCGTTCATCTGCGGCATGATCACGTCCATGAGGACGAGGTCGGGCCGCTCGGTGCGCGCCAGCGCGAGCGCCTCCTGGCCGTTGGTCGCGCTCACCAGTGCATAGCCGGCGCGCCCCAGCACCATGCGCTCCATGGCGAGCACGGTGGGGGAGTCGTCGACGAGGAGGATCTTCTTCGGGGAAGTCATCGGTGTTCCGGGGGAAACGAGAGGGGGCGGAGCGGGCGCTTCAGGCGACCCGCGCGGGGCGTGCGGCGAGCAGGCCGTCCACGACGGAGAGCAGCTCCGGTCCGGTGATGGGCTTGCGCAGGAAGGCGCTCACGCCGGCGGCGCTCGCCTGGCGCCGCAGCTCCACGGGGCTCGCGTCGCTGGTGAGCATCACCACGGGCACCGAGCGCACCTGCGCCAGCGCGTGGGCGCGCAGCGCCTCGGTGAAGCCCACGCCCTTGAGGCCGGGCATGTTGTAGTCGGTGATGACCAGGTCCACCGGCTCGCGCCCGAGCTGGTGCAGCGCCTCCTCGGCGCTGCCGGTCTCGATGAACTCGAGCCCGCGCGCCGAGAGGTACAGCCGCACCAGCGTGCGCACCGCGCGGCTGTCGTCCACGAGCAGCACCCGCGCGGCCGTTGCCTTCACCGGGCCTGCGGCGGGTGCATCCACTGCCTTCATCGCGCCTGCGTCCATCGTGTGTGTCTCCCGTGCGCTGCGGAGGTGAGGACCTCCGGGGCGCACCGTGTTCTGGGTGGAAGGGTTCAGCGCTGCGGCGCTACGCCGCCGGCGTCCCGCTGGAGCCGCGCGCGGGGGTGCTGCCTGCCTGCTCGGCCCCGCCCTGCTCGCGCACCGGCAGGTGGAAGAGGGGGGCCGGCGTCGGGGAGGCCTCGTGCTCGGTGCGGAAGAAGGCCATCAGCTGCTGCAGGCTGTGGGCGTGGCTCGCCATCTCCTCGGCCGTGGCCGCGAGCTCCTCGGCCGCCGACGCGTTCTGCTGGGTGACGGAGTTGAGGCTCATCACCGTGCGGTTCATCAGCCCCACGCTCTGCGCCTGCTCGCTGCTGGCAGCCGCCACCTCCTTCACCAGCTCGCTCGTCTGCTGGATGTTGGGCACCAGCTCCTGCAGCATGTTGCCCGTCTTCTCCGCCTGGGCGACGCGCATGCCCGACAGGGACACAATCTCGCGCGCCGCCTTCTGGCTGCCCTCCGCGAGCTTGCGCACTTCCGACGCCACCACCGCGAAGCCCCGGCCGTGCTCGCCGGCGCGCGCCGCTTCAATCGCCGCATTGAGGGCCAGGAGGTTCGTCTGGTACGCGATGTCCTCCACGATGCTGATGCGGCTGGCAATCTGCTTCATCGCCTCCACCGTCTCGGCCACCGCGCGCCCGCTCTCCGCCGCATCCGTCGCCCCCTTGAGGGCGAGCGCATCCACGCGGCCCGAGTGCGCCGCATTCTGGCCGATGCTCGTCATCATCTCCTCGAGGCTCGCGCTCACCTCCTCGAAGCTCGCCGCCTGCTCGCTGGTGCCGCTGGAGAGCGACTGGCTCGTCTGCGACAGCTGCGCCGCCGCACTCGAGAGGGCCGCTGCTCCGCCGCGCACCTCGCCAATCACCTGGGCGAGCCGCTCGCTCATGGTGCGAAACGCGCTCGCCAGCACCCCAATCTCATCGTCGCTGTGGTGCTCCACCCGCCCCGTCAAGTCGCCGGCCGCAATCTGCGCCGCCACAGCCGAGATGCGCTCGAGCGGACGGGTGATGCGGCGGATGACGGCCAGCACCGCGAGCGCGAGCGCCACCAGCGCCAGCACCCCGAGCGCCAGCGTGAAGGTGCGCAGCTCCGCCGCC